>JAYSYV010000397.1:0-1902 GCA_043727245.1 Chloroflexota bacterium
TTGTTGGCGGTAGTATAGGCCAGGTTATAACCAAAGCTGCTTTCGATGGTAGTTTTGAGGGTATCTTTGAGGCTGCTTGCCAGGATAATAACCAGGGCTACCGAGAAGATACCGACCATCATCACCAGCATCGTGGTGGCGCTTTTGGCGCGGCCCCGGCTCAGATTGCGGCGGGCCATCTTGTAATTCAGGCCAAAAGGCAGCGGCACTTTGCCGACCAGCCACAGAATGCCACTAAAGAGCAGCACCAGGATAGAACAGGCTACCAGAGTGCCGAAGGCCAGTTCAATCCCAAGCAAGATTTGCCCGTTCAGGATAATCCCGGCCAGCAGGCCCATCACCAGGGCCATAAAGAGGATAATCAGGGCCGTGGCAATAAATGAAATACGCGGCAGGGCCGTGGTTTTCTGACGCAGAACCTGGGCGGGAGGGATTTTGCTGGCGGAATAAGCCGGGAGCAACCCGAAAACTACCGCCGTAACAATTCCCACTACCAGGCCCATCCAGATTGGCTGGAAGTATAGATGGAACTCTAGCTGACGAGCCACAAAGCCGCCCGCCGCCGCACTAAGGACCAGACTGAGCAGTTCGCCCAGCACAACCCCGATTACGCTACCAAAGACACCCAGGATAGCCGCCTCAATCATGAAGACCTGGACGGTCTGGCCGCTTTCCATACCGAGGGCTTTAATAGTGGCAATTTCGGTGCTGCGGCGACCGACCACTACCAGCATCGTATTGACGACCCCGACACTACCAATCAAAAGGCTAATCAGGCCCACATAGCTCAACAAATTACTCAGGCCCGAACTGGCTTGCTTTAGCTGGTCGTTGAGTTGGCCGCTGGTCCTGGCCTCAAACAGCGGAGAGGCGGCATTGATAGCGTCACGGGCGGCATTATCGGAGGCCGGGGTGCTGGCCGTTTTAACAAAAACCGTACCCGGCTGAACATTCTCCGGCTTGAAGACTAGTTTAGCAGTGTCCTGGCTGACATAGCCGTAGCCGGTAAACTCGGCCTGACCTGTTCCGGGGCTGGTGGCTTTACTGCTTAGAATGCCGACTACTTCCAAAGTGACAATGTTGTCTCCTTCGGCTTTAACTTTATCGCCGACTTTAGCGCCAATGCTGGTTGCCATTTTGTCATTCAAAACAATCTGGTTAGGCTGTACCAGCAAATCCTTTAAAGTTTTACCTTTTGGCTGGACAATTTCCGGCGCTCCATAATAAGGATATTTGGCCGGGTCAATACTGAAACCCAGGAAAAAGCTGCCGAATTGGTTGCTGTTGGTGCCATCGGCCTTTCTAATAGTCAGGCCGTTATCTTCATTCCAGGTGGTATAGTCCACAATTGTGCCGCTTTGCTTGAGGGCTTCAATTTTTGCCAAATCCTGTTCGCTAAATAAACGCTGGCGACTGGTGACAACCACATCGGCCCTGGCGTTGGTCCGGGCATCCCCGGCCACGGCATCCTGAATCGAGAAGCCGGTAGTTTGCAGGGCGACGATAGCCGCGACCCCTACCGCCACGCACAGTATGGCGAAAAAGCTGCGCTGGCCGCCGCGCTGTATCGAACGCCAGGCATACTTGATATATAATGTTAATCTTTTCATTACGCTCCTATTTTCCGGTAACATTTTCTCGCTCGTGTGGTAGGACACCGGACTTTTGCAGTTTGTTTCACAAGTTCTTAACTCGACTTTACACAATTTTAGAAAGGGAAATGGCTTCAATAAGATTTGAAGAAGGCAAATGCATTGCATTCTGAGGTAATATATGTTCGACAAAACTATATTTATCTCAGGAAAAACAAAATGCATTTGCCCGACCCCATTATAGCAATTTTTATCCAGTTTCAACCCCTTTTTACGGCCCCTACTTACCGTAAAATGCTGCTACTCGTCT
>JAYSYV010000398.1:0-1897 GCA_043727245.1 Chloroflexota bacterium
CGCCGTACGAACAGGCCGCAATCTGGGCCGGGACCGCCTGTAAAGTCTATAAAGTTGAACCAACCAGGGCTTATGAAGCTATAGATAAGCCTCTTTAGAATTTGAAGGGTTTTAGAAACCCGGTAGGTCAAGCAGGAAAAACAAAGGAGAGATGCTTAACTAATGCCAAACGTAGCTACACAGGTAGAGGTGGGCCGCACCGGCCTGAAAATACCGCTCATGGGGCTAGGGACCGCTGGAATGGGCGACCTGTACATCAAAATCGAGCAAAGCGCCGCCGCCGAGATGGTCAATTACGCCCTGGACCACGGCATAAACTTGATTGATACCGCCCCTCATTATGGCCGGGGAGTGGCCGAAACCCGGCTGGGTCTGGCCCTGGAAGGCATTGAACGGTCCCGCTTTACAATTTCAACTAAAGTGGGCTTCGGCTATAACGCTGAAGGTGAATGGGCCAGTGATTTTAGCCGGGACAGCATCATGCGGAGCCTGGAGGGCAGCCTTAAACGGCTAAAAGTAAACCATGTGGATATTGTCCACCTGCACGACCCCGACAAGCACTACCACCAGGCGTTGACCGAAAGTTTCCCGGCCCTGGCCGAGTTACGCAGCCAGGGTGTGATTAAGGCTATCGGAGCCGGAATGAACCAGTGGGAAATGCCGGTGCTTTTCGCCCGCGAAGCCGATTTTGATTGCTTCCTGTTGGCCGGGCATTACACGCTGTTAGACCAGGATGCTCTGGACCAATTTCTACCGGTCTGCCTGGAAAAAGGTATCAGCGTCTTTATGGCGGGTATCTTGAACACTGGCATCCTGGCAACCGGGGCCGTACCGGGCGCTAAATATCGTTACCGCGATGCGTCTCCCGAAATTATGCAAAGAGTCGCCAGAATAGAAGCGGTCTGCCGCCAGTTTGACGTGCCTTTGAACGCCGCTGCCACCCAATTCCCGCTCGGCCACCCCGCGGTAACTGCCGTGGTTGTCGGGGCCGACACGGCGCAGCATATTGCGGCGAACTTGAAAGCCCTGGAAACCGCTATACCGGCGGAATTCTGGCAAACCCTTAAAGCGGAAGGTCTCTTAAATTCTTCCGTACCAACCCCGGTTTAAAAGCCGCCTGGAACCTGAAGCAGGTAACGTAGAACGGCAAAGCAGCTTAGAACCGAACAATACGTTCAACCTTAAATGAAATGGTAAAGGTTGAACGTCTAAAGAAAGGTTATCATGAAAACTATTAAAGCCAACCTTCCCAGCATAACACCCCCCGCCTGGGCCGTGCTGGAACGCAAATTGTTTGAAGTGCTAGACCAGGCGGTTTATCCCTACGTTGAAAAATACACTCGCGCCGATGGACAACTCATCTGGAAGGATGCCGGGGTAGATAACTGGCAAACCCGCGATGGGGCCGATGATTTTTATGAGGCTTTCTTTAACTGGCCTTTATATTATCTGCTCGGCGGCGGCAAACACGTTTTAGAAATAGCCGACCGCTCGTGGGACGCTATCACGCAGCAGCTTACCGAGCTTAAAATGGTGGATAAAGAATACGAAATCGGTTACGACCAGTTTCACCAGGGCGAGAGCTATATTTATTTCTATTTTCTGTGCCTGGCCGACCCGACTAACCCTAAACTGCTTGAGCGGGCCAGGCGTTTCGCCGGGTTCTATCTGGATGAAGACCCCGAAGCCCCGAACTATGACCCTGAACACAAAATCATTCGCGCTCCGCACAACGGCAGTCGTGGACCGCGCTGGGGTTACTTTGATAAACAAGTAAGCTATAACTACACCCCCAATATGGCCCGCTATGGTCTGCCTTACCAGGATGTGCCGGGTATCACCAGTTATGACGACCTGAAAGACCCGGAGAAAGCTGCCCGCATGGGTGAAGTGATGC
>JAYSYV010000399.1:0-5970 GCA_043727245.1 Chloroflexota bacterium
AATTTGTTGTCGGTCGGCGGCACGTTGTTGGTCATGAAGTGCTTTTTAACAATGTCGGGATAATCTTTTACAGCCGTATCCATGCTGGCAAAGAGAATACCCTGCTTGCTGTATTCTTCCTTGATGCCTTCGTAGACCGTTTCGTTATCATAGACGGCGATTACCCCGGCCAGATATTTACGTTCGGCTTCGGGAATACCCAGCTTTTCATAGGTATCTTTGATATCATGGGGAACTTCGTCCCAGGAGCGGGTTTTTTTAAAGCCGGGGGGAGTATAGAAAGTCAGTTCGTCAAATTTCAGGCCACTCAGGTCTGGACCCCAGTTCGGCATCGGCTTGGATTCAAAAATATCAAAGCTTTTCAGACGCTTCTGGCGCATCCAATCCGGCTCGTCTTTTTGCCAGCTCATTTCCTCAACCAATTCCCGGCTCAAACCCTTGCGCGGCCTCCACAATTTTGTCAGGGGAGTGCCAAACGCCGGTGCTACCGTGTTCACGGTTTGAATAATTTCCTTCTGCTTTTCGATTGTCATTTAGTATTGCTCCTTCAGCCTTTCGTCTTACCGCAAGTCTTAATTTCTTATCTCTCAAATATATTATGTAAGGCAGACTCAGTCAGTTTCGGCCCAGTCTTCTTCTTCAGGGCTTGAAACCTTGTACCCGCTTTGTTGCAGACCGCTTTTTACGGTTCGCAGGGCCAACCCGGCGCATTTCAGCCGGACCGCACTGTTTATTTCAATTCCCAGTTCGTCAATCAGTTTATCGCGGGTAACATCGTTTACATCCTCAAAAGGACGGTCCTGGATTTCATCAATCAAGACCATCGCGGAGGCCCGGCTAATCGCGCAGCCGCGCCCGGTAAACCCGACATCAATAATCTCACCATCAGGGCTTAACTTTAGCTGCACTTTGAACTTGTCACCACAAAGAGGATTCGAATCTTCAAAAGTTATATCGGGGTTCTGGACGACATGACCACGGGCTTGCTTATCGAAAGCCGAGGCCAGCTCTAATACATATTCCATTTCCAGATCATCCCGTAGCAATTCGCCAGGCACTTTTACCCTCCCAAAAACAAATTCTTATCTAAAATTTAATCCCTACTATTTTACTCGGAATTTCACCATTTGTCAAAAAACTAGTCGAGGTGAAATACTTTTCTGGCCTTGTGGAGAGCTTGCACCAGGCGGTCCACTTCTTCTGGTGTGTTGTAAACATAGAAGCTGGCCCTGGTGGTAGCGGTCGCATCGAGCAGCTCAATTAGAGGCTGGCAGCAGTGATGCCCGGCCCGCACCGCGATAGCATCCCGGTCCAGCAAAGTTGCCAGGTCGTGGGGATGGACTTCGCCCAGATTAAAAGAAATAATGCCGCCCTGGATATTAGCATCCTGCGGTCCGTAAATGGTCAACTCAGGAATAGCGGCCATCTGTTCAAGGGCGTAAGCGGTCAGCTCGATTTCGTGCTGGCGAACTTTGTCCATACCCAGGTTTGTCAGGTAATCCACCGCTGCACCCAGGCCGATACCTTCGGCAATAGATGGAGTGCCAGCCTCAAATTTCCAGGGCAAATCGTTCCAGGTGCTACGGGCCAGGGTTACATCCCGTATCATATCGCCTCCGGTCAAGAAAGGCGGCATTGCTTCCAGGATTTCCCGCCGACCCCATAGAACGCCAATTCCGGTCGGTCCCAGCATTTTGTGACCGCTAAAGGCGTAGAAATCGCAGCCGAGGGCTTGCATATCTACCTTCATATGCGGGGCGCTTTGAGCGCCATCTATCACCACAACCGCCCCAACTTCTTTGGCCCGTTTGACGATTTTTTCCACCGGGCTGATAGTCCCCAGGACATTCGACATGTGGGTGAAAGTTACCAGTTTAGTCTTTTCATTGATGATATTTTCCAGATCGCTGACATCAAGTTGGCCGTCCGGTGTCATTGGAATGTAGCGCAGTTTAGCGTTTTTCTCAGCGGCCAGAACTTGCCAGGGAACCAGGTTGGAGTGATGCTCTATTACGGTGCTGACGATTTCGTCGCCTTCTCGCACGTTGGTCCGGCCCCAGCTATAGGCTATCAGGTTGAGACTCTCGGTAGTGTTACGGGTAAAAATAACCTCACGGGGAGTATAAGCATTGATGAAGCGGGCCACCTTGCGGTGAGCGCCCTCATAGCCGCGTGTGGCTTCTTCCGACCAGCGATACACTCCCCGGTGAATGTTGGCATTATATTTGTGATAATACTCCAACATGGCATTGATAACTGGTTCGGGCCGCTGGCTGCTGGCCCCGTTATCCAGGTAAGCCACTTTCTGGCCGTTTTCAAGTTCTTCCAGAATTGGAAAATCTTGCCGGATAGCCGTTACATCCAGGCCATGACCGGCCTGATCTTCCGGCGCAACCTCTAGAATTTTATCTCTGGTGTCTATCATTTTCTTATTCTCTCGGTGTTTTAAAACGTTTAACGCTCTACGATTTAATCCAATTTCCCCAGAATAGACTCGCGCAACCGCTCCCGGACGCTCTCCAGGGGAATGCGCTGGATGCCTTCTTCAAAGAACCCGGCCACAATCATTTCTTCGGCTTCGCTCACGGATAAACCCCGACTTTGCAGGTAAAAAATCTGGTCTTTGTCAATCATGCCGGTGGTCGCGCCATGAGCGCAGCTCACATCGTTAGCATCCACGTCCAGGAAAGGCAAAATATCAGCTTTGCTGGCATCGTTCAGGTACAGGGTATGAACCTGCAAGAAGCTGTTGGTATGCTGGGCCTTTTTAAGAGTGCGAATACCGCCCCGGTAGCCCAGTTGAGCGTCGTCATTCAAGACCTGCTTGAAAACCGAGTTAGCCGTGGTATGCGGTACGACGTGAAGCTGGCGGAACTGCGTATCAAAGTGCTGTTTGCGAACCGGGAAAGCCAGGCCGGTGGTTTCGGCGTGCGACCCTTCGCCTTCCAGGACCGATTCGAGAGTCAGGCGGGAAGTGTCGCCGCCCAGGCTGGCAACAATCCAGCGCTGTTTGCCGTACTTGCCAACCATCGAGCGTTTGACCGCAATGCTTGTGACATTTTCGCCGTATTCCTGGGGGTTGTAATATTCTACGCTTGAGTTTTCACCGACGAAAATCTCGGTGACACCGCCATCCAGAACGGAAGCCTCCCCGGCCTGACCGTTGGAGCGATGTTCCTCAACCAGGCGCACTTTAGCGTTAGCTTCGGTGACAATCAGGGTGTGGCTGAACAGGGCGGCATGAGTCTGGTCGGTGTAAAAAACACTCCTGAAGGGTTGTTCGATTACCACACCTTTTGGCACATACAGGAAAACCCCACCACTCCAGAAAGCGGCATGGGCAGCCGTGAAGCGGTCTTCATCCAGCGGCACGCAGCGCGTCATAAAATATTGCCGGAGAATTTCAGGATGGGTCTTTGCCGCTTCATCCAAGCTGCTAAGAACAACTCCTTTGGAGCGAGCTTCTTCCGAAAGTTCCAGCCGGACAGTTTCGCTGTTGTGCTGGACGATAAGGCCAGCCGGAACATCTTGCGGGTTGTCCAGGTCCAGGTCGGACGGAAGTACGCCCGGTCCTGCCAGAGTAAAAGGCAGCAATTCATCAAAATCAAGCGGCCTGAGAACGCCATTCCACCAGCCGCGAATACCACGAGTCCAATCCGGGGTGGGTAAGGCCAGGAAAGCTTCCCAACCGGCCCGGCGCTTCTCGCGCAACCATTCCGGCTCGTTGTGGTCGGCGGAAAACTGGGCGGCGGCTTCCCAGGAAATTTTTTGTAATAGGCTAGGCATTAAACTCCAACCTCCTCGCGGACTTCTTCCTGGGACGGTTGAATACCCAGTTCGTCCCGAATCCAGCCGTAACCTTTTTCCTCAATCTCGCGAGAAAGTTCTGGCCCGCCTTCTTTAACGATTTTACCCTGCATAATGACGTGGACGTAATCAACATCCAGGAAGCTCAGAATACGCTGCTGGTGGGTAATGACCACAATTGCCATTTCCTTACCACGCAAAGCGTTAACCCCTTCGCCCACGATGCGGATTGCATCAATGTCGAGGCCGCTATCAGGCTCGTCCAGGAAAGCAATCCGGGGATCGAGGACCGCCATCTGCAAAATTTCCAGACGTTTCTTCTCACCACCGCTAAAGCCGTCGTTCAGGTAGCGCTTCGTAAATTTTTCATCCATCTTCAGCAGATTGAGTTTTTCCTTCAAGATAGCCCGGAACTCTTTGGGGGAAATAAGGGTCTGGCGTTTCTTGCGGTCAATCAAGGCTCCATCACCACCTAACGAAGCTTTTTTGGTTTCGTAAACCGGGCGGTCGCCCACCACGTCCAGGTTGCCGGGACGGACTTCGGGCGGCACATCACCCTTGCGGCGGTTGGTCAAAGCCGTCCGCAGGAAGTTGGTTACTGTGACACCGGGAACAGCCAGCGGGTTCTGGAAGGCCAGGAAAATACCGCGCCTGGCCCGGCGGTCCGGCGATAAATTATTGATAACTTCACCCTGGTAAATCAGCTCACCGCTGGTAATAGTATAGCGAGGGTGGCCCATGAGGGCATTGCTGAGAGTGGATTTGCCACTGCCGTTCGGCCCCATTATTACATGGACTTCACCGGGTTTGACATGCAAATTTATGCCGTGAAGGATTTTTTTATCCTCTACATTGACGTGTAAGTCACGGATAATAAGCTCATTATTATCGGCCATTCTTCTTATTGTCTCCTCTAAAATAATAGCGGTTGGTCGGCTTTTCCAGACCACCTTTGCACAAATCACAGACCTGTTTGGGCGTTATTCCTAAGCGCCCTGGTTAATTTTGATTGATGGTTCCCACGGTTTTCAGTGGTTCCATATCTGCGGTAGTAACGGCCAATTCCAAATCCTTGAGGGGGTTGGCCGGTACAAGTGGCAAGACTTGCCGGGATTGAGGGGTGAGGTCGGAAAGGGTAGTTGAATCAAGCGCCTGGGTAATAGCGTCACGCACGCGCAGCCATAGGACCGGCGCGGTGCAAACTTCTTCGTGGCTACAGGCTTCGACCGTTCCGTCCAGATTAGCGCAGGGCATTATACTCAATGGCCCCCGGCCATGCTTGCGTTCTTCCAGCGCCCGGATTACTCCGCCCATATTAATCTGGGAAGGCGGAGCCGCCAGGATATAGCCGCCTTTTGCGCCACGCTGGCTTTCGATAAACCCGTGGGTACGCAGGGCTGGAACTATTTGTTCCAGATATGCCACCGAAAGGCCCAGGTGTGTCGCAATATCGGTCAGGGAAAGCGGCCCATTGCCGTAATGCCGGGCCAGGTCCGTTAGCATCATTACCCCGTATTCCGAGCGAGTTGAAAAAATCATACTTACTACTCCGAATGCTCTAAATGTAATCCCTACTTAATTAGTAGGATTTTAATCCTTATCCGAAAAAAAGTCAAGAGAAATCCCGACCAATTTAATCGGGATAATTTATGGAACTATTAAATTATTCAATCGAGCCTTTAGTCATCGCCCTCCCGGTCCTTTTTGGAAGGTTCATCATGAGTATCTGCGTGCCACTCGTTCTTGTCAACCTGGGCGACCTTACCAGTGTCTTCATGCTCTCTGGCCTGTTTCGCATAGGTTTCTTTTTTCTTGGGAGAGCCGGTAGTAATCTCCACGCTCTTATCCGGGTTATTATGACCTTTTGATACATTGGGGTCGTTATGATCGTTTTTGTGCATACCCTGTTTTGCCATTGTTAAAATCTCCTCTCGTATCTAAGTAATAGTAAAATTTTAAGCTCCTACCGGGCTACTATTCATACTTATTGCTTAGTCCTGGGCAAAATTTATGCCAGCGATGAAAGGAAAGTAGTTGGAGAAAGAAATTACTTTTTGAACAAAATAGCCGCTGCGTAATCGTTGTAAGGAGCTTCCTGGCCGTTATTCTTATGTTCAAAAAAGATGCGCTGGTCGGCTTTGATCAGGTCAGCCACCGGATTCA
>JAYSYV010000400.1:0-5966 GCA_043727245.1 Chloroflexota bacterium
CCAAAGAGCCTGGAAATAGACTTCGGCTCTGGCAATTATTCTATTGAAACACTCTTTTACCGCTACTCGGTAGCCCTCTATAGCTGCCTCAAGGCTAATCCTATTCAGCAAAACAGGCCAGGTCTTTACTATTACGGTATCCAAAAGGGCCGGGGATTGTGTGGTTCGCCGTTCGTTCTGAGTCTGTATTAGTTAGCAGATGAACCACACAATGACAAATTGTTTGTTTGGTGGCTAAATTGATAGACCTGTTGTTTGGCAAGTTAGTTTTGGAGCAAATACCACGCCAGGCTAGTAACTGTGCTATAACCTACGAGAAAAGCAGACACTTCACCTATCTAGCTAATACAGTCTCTTTTTATCCAGCACATTCCGCATTTTGTTGGTCTGACCGGCCAGAAAATGGTCCAGGTTTTCCAGAAAGAGGTCAATTACCCGGCTGTTTTCGGCGTAGACTGTGCTGGTGGCGTGGGGTGTGACCACAACGTTAGACATTTCCCAGAAGGGACTTTCTTTTGGCAAAGGTTCCGTATCGAACACGTCCAGGGCCGCGCCGCTCAGATGGCCTGAATGCAACGCCTCGATTAAGGCCGGTTCATCTATCACTTTGCCCCTGGCAATGTTAATAAAGTACGCCCCTGGTTTGAGGGCGGCAAATTCAGGCGCGCCTATCATACCTTCTGTTTGCGCCGTGTGGGGCATCGCCAGCACCAGGGCATCGGTCCGGGCCAACGTTTCCAGTAGAGCCGGTTTCTCGACACTGAATAGCTCGTCGGCGTTATAGTCGGCGGGAGTGCGGCCTTCCAGGCTGCTTGGTCCGGCCAGCACGCGCATCCCGAAAGCGCGGGCCAACTCGGCTACCCTCCGTCCGATTTTACCCGGTCCGATGATTGCCAGAGTTTTACCGGGCAATTCGTCTGTGGCGTATTTGCGCCAGACCTTTTCTTTTTGCTGGCGGTCGGTCATGGGGAACTGCTTAATCCACATCAACAGGCCCATCATCACAAACTCGGCCAGAGCCTGGGCATGGATGCCGCTGGCGGTCGTTACAATGACATCCGTTTCAGCCAGACCGGAGCGGGCAATCGCCTGACCCATCCCGGCGCTGGTTCCCTGAACCCATTGTAGGCGCGGTAGCAGGTTTTCAGACTGCCAGCGGGGGAGGGTGACTGTTTCAAAGTCCAGCATAATATCGGCCAGTTTCATATCTTCCAACCAGACCGTCCATTGTTCAGGGGTTAGTTGGATATTGTGGTCGTGTTCGGCGGGAAAGCTGGCCGGTTGCAACCACTCTCCGTGATAAATGAAATTAAGGCCGCGTCTGGTTACTTCCTGGCGGACCCGTTCGATTTCCTCCGGCTCGAAATAGGTTCCCACAAAAACATTCTCTGGTTTCTGGCTCACCGGTTTTTAGCTCCTGTTTGATTGTTCCCACTATAATATAAAAAACCTCTTGCCAATTATAAGGGCAGAGGAGTTTAGCGGCAAAATTATAGGGCAGCCACCCAGGCTTCCGCTTTGATAGCGCGTAGGGGGACGGACACTATTAACCCTGGTCTGCCCATTGGCTGGTTCTCCTGGCTCTAGAATTTACTTCTGACCCGAAAAAGGCCAGAATCAACCCACGGCGGGGCTAGAAACGGTTTTCTCTAGTTTAGGTTTTTCCACAACGCCCTCTTTAAAGGCCGGTAAATATACATTGAAGATGCTGCCCCGGTTCAGGTGGCTTTCCACTTCCACGAAGCCGCCCTGCGCTTCCAGCAAAGCCTGGGCGATAGCCAGACCCAACCCGCTGCCGCCGTTTCGCCGTGAGCGCGAAGTATCACCCCGGTAGAAGCGGTCGAAAATATGAGGAAGGTCTTCGGGCGCGATGCCCGGTCCCCGGTCCCGGACTGCCAGACGGTAATACTTCAATTCTCCATTATTTGGTTCCGGCTGGCTGGCTGATTTGTGGCGCAGGTTGGCGGGCAGTAAAGCTGGCGGGCCAACCAGTTCCAGGGTAATCGTCGAGTTCGGCGGGGAGAATTTAACCGCGTTATCCAGCAGATTGTATAAAACTTGCTTCAACCGTTCCGGCGAACCATAAACCCACGCCGCTGGCTCTCCGAAAGCCGCAAAGCCTTCATTCACCAGGTTGATTTCTTTCTCGCCTTGCTGGATGAATAGTTCAATACTGGCTTTTACTTCCTGGACCAGACTCAACAGGTTAACCGGCTGAAAATAGATTGATTCGCCCTGGTCCAACTTGCTCAGGGTCAGTAAATCGTTGACCAGTTGGGTCAGCCGGACGCTTTCTTTGTGCATGGTTTTCAAGAGGCGGTCGGCTGCTTCGGGGTTGCTGGCGGTCCCACCGAGCAACATCACTTCCAGCGAACCTTTAATAGCCGTCAGAGGAGTGCGTAGTTCGTGGCTGGCATCGGCCACCAACTGGCGCTGCATTTTAAATTGTCTTTCCAGTTGGTCAACCATGCGGTTGAAAGAAACCGCCAGTTGACCCACCTCGTCCCGGTCCGACTCGAGTGTGACCCGGTGGCTCAAGTCGCCCCCGGCAATCTCCTGAGTGGTCCGTATCATCTGCCGTAACGGGCGCAATGAACTCCCGGCTACTATCGGCGACACCAGCCCAATTACAATTAGCAGGACCACGAAAGCCCCGGCGTTAATCAGTAATAAATCGGCCAGGGTGTTTTCGTTGGCGGCGTTAGACCCGGCAATCACCAGGACTGCCATAGCTCCATTCCGCGCTGGCGGTTGGACCCTCTCTTGTGGCCGTTGCGGCCCGCTGGTTGGGGAATTGAAGGGGATAAGCACCACAACCGCCTCGTTCCAACCGGCCAGGGAGGTCGTGTAGGAAAGGCCGGTTTCACCTCTGGCGGCTCGCTGGAGCAGGTCTGCCGGGGGATTTCCCAACTGGGTGAGGGCCAGGTCGAAATCGGCCAGGTTTAGTTCCTGACTTGCCACAGCTTGCACACTTGCTACGGCCTCGGTAGATTGGCTAACCTGCACTGCGCCGCCAGTACTGCTTGTTGTTGAGATAAGGCTGGACGGTTTAATCACCCGGCCCTGGGGGTCTATTATCACCACCAGAGTAGTTTTACTAACCAGGTCGGCCATTAGACGCTGCCCGGCCTGGTCGGGCGGATTATTTGGTCGAATACCTTTCGGTCCGTTCCCTTCCAATCTCTGTTCGATAGCCGGTTTAGCCTCGGTTTGCAGCGAAGTAATTAAAGATGTTTTCAGGAAATTTGCCAGCAAGAAATACTGGGCCAGGCAAAGCACGATAAATAATAGGCTCAATAAGACCAGGTTGAGCAGCGTCAGACGGCTCCTGACCGAACGTCGGGGAATGTACCAGTGGTTTAACTGGTTGCTGTTGGAGTTTAAATTCTTTGCGTTTTTAGCCGGTAGCGGGTTCGCCATAATAAACCCTTTTTATAAATTTGGTCTGAAAGTATAGCCCACGCCCCGCACCGTATGAATCAGCCGGGAACTTTCATCTTTTTCTTCCAGTTTATCTCTGAGATAACTGATATAGACATCCACCACGTTAGTATTCCCGGCGAAGTCGTAACCCCAGACCCGGTTCAAAATAGTTTCCCGGCTGAATACCTGACGCGGGTGGTCCATCAGCATTTCCAGCAGTTCAAATTCTTTGTTGGTCAGTTCGACCGCCTGCTCTCCCCGCCGGACTTCGTGCGAGTTGCGATTTAAGGTAACATTGCCAACTGTAAGGACATCTTGTTGAAGCTGGCCCTTGCGGCGCAGAACTGAGCGGATACGGGCCACCAGCACCGGGAAGTCAAACGGTTTAATAACATAGTCGTCCGCGCCCAGGTTTAAGCCCTTCACGGTAGTTTCCGAGTCTTCGCGGGCGGTCAGTATGATAATTCCCAGGTCGCTTCCGGCCCGTAATCGCCGGGCAATTTCCAGCCCATCCATTCCCGGCAGCATCAAATCCAGCACTACCAGATCGGGTTTAAATTCGGCGGCCAATCCCAGAGCCAGCCCACCGTCCAGGCAGCTTTGTACTTCAAAACCTTCGTAAGTTAAACCCAGCGTCAAAAAATCTACAATTGCTTGCTCGTCTTCGACCAGCATAATTTTAATTTTTCGGGCCTGGTTGACGTTACCCGGAGTAACCATCTCTGAATCCCTTTTACTGACCGCTCTCATTATAACCTACCGGTCGCTGTAAATATCCACGCGCTTTTTGGCCTGGGCGGCCTGGCGCAGGGCATAGCCTACTCCGCGTACTGTCTGAATCAAACCTGGTTCGCCCAGTTTGTTCCGCAGGTAGCGAACATACACTTCAATAATATTAGTATCCCCGGTAAAGTCAAATCCCCATACCCGGTCCAGGATGGTCTGGCGTGTGAGAACCTGATTGGGATGGCGCATGAAAAGCTCCAGCAGCTCAAACTCGCGTAAACTCAGCTCGATTGCCCGGCTGCCTCGCGAAAACTCGCGGGTGTCTACGTCCAGTAAGAGGTCTGCTACCTGGATTAACTGGCCTGATTTCGGCCTTTCGGATGTGGCAAAATTGCTGCCGGGTTTGGGAATATCCAACGACTGCCGTCGCAAAATTGCCCGAATGCGCGCTACCAGCTCTTTAAATTGAAAAGGTTTGATAATATAATCATCGGCCCCGGCGTCCAGCCCCATCACCCGGTCATCCAGCTCATCTCTGGCGGTCAGGATAATAATCGGGACCGGCGAAACCTGCCGCACTTTTCGGCAGACTTCGATACCGTCTAATAAAGGCAACATCAGGTCCAGCAAAATCAAGTTAAACGGCCTGGTCAGGGCCATTTCCAACCCATCCAGACCGTTATTTACGCTGAAGACCTCGAAGCCTTCATAGTTTAAACCCAGTTCGATAAAATCAACTATCCCCGGCTCATCTTCAATGATTAACACGCGTGGACGGGCTTCTCCGGGTAAGATCAGGGTAGTTTCTTTAAGGCTGTCCATTTTGCTGGTGTTCTTATCTTCTTAAAATTTGTATAGCCCTACTTTAAAATGGTTCATTCAGGCTGAGTCTGTAAGATTATGCTAACTTACTCCTTACAGATTACCACTCGATTCTTAGAAAATTCTTAGAACTGTCTGAAGGTTTTCTGAGAGAATAAAGCAGTTTAGTCGTTTCAACTCAGCGAAGGCCCAATAAATAAAGACCCTGCCAGTCTTAACCAATTGGCAGGGTTTTATTGCGAGGAATAGGTTGTACACGGCTCAGAATTAACGCTGGGTTCAGGGTCGGTCTTTGCGTTTCTGGAACCGGTTTGCTTCTTACTGATTGCTGGTTACTTAAAGGTTTTACTCAAACCCGACAACAATACGTTGGGCTACCTCCTCCGGGGAGCCGGAAGCTTCTACGCTATGGACGATATTGCGGGGCCGGTAATAACTCAGTAACGGTTCGGTTTCGGCTTCGTGAACGTTCAACCGCTTGACGATTACGTTTGGCAGGTCGTCTGCCCGCTGGACCAGCAAGCCACCTCGCGTCAGACAGCGGTAGACCGCTTCTTCATCGTTGATGTGAATAATTTCTTCCGGGCCGACCCCGTAGCAAATCCGGCGACCGCCCAGCCGGTAAACCGCTTCCGAAACGGATAATCTCATATTTACTACTCCGCTCAGGGGGCGGCCTAATTCTTCCAGTATCTCATCCAGGGCTACGGCCTGGGGTATGGTGCGGGGGAAGCCATCCAGCAAAAAACCTTTATCGGCTGGCAGGTTTTCCAGCCACTTGCGGATGGTCGCGATCATAGTTTCATCATCTACCAGTTCGCCCCGCGCCAGCAACTCACGGACTTTCAAACCTAACTCGGTTCCGGCGATGCCTTCCTCGCGCAACATTTTACCGGTAGATAAAGATACAATGGGCCACCGCTTGAGTAGGAATTTGGATTGGGTACTTTTACCGGCCCCTGGTGGACCAAATAGCGCGATGTGCATCCGATTAT
>JAYSYV010000401.1:0-5963 GCA_043727245.1 Chloroflexota bacterium
CCGCCTTATCGTCCCGATTTTGGGCAACTCAATGGCGGAGATACCGCTGTTAAATCTCAACCTGCCTCTGATAGGCCGGAATTCGCCTTTCAACCGGGCAGAGTTAAACCGACTTCTGCCAATACCGGGTATAGTTCGCCCAACGGCGCAACCGAAAATGAGCAGGATAATGAGGAAATGGTTGATGAGCCGGTTTATCCGCCGGTCGCAGCCAGCGGGCGAATTGGTTCACAGCGCGAGGCTACCAATGCCAGGCGGGCCGGAATTGTAGGCGGATTGGCTTCGGCCAGGCAGCGCGGTCGGGCTGCCTTTGGAACTGAGACTCCAACCGGCCTGGACCAGAACGGCCAACGCCGGTCCCAGAAGATACTTGTACCTCTCCTGATTCTGGGTGTCATCCTGGTTATTGCAGCTTTGTTGCTGCTCCTGATACCGGCCTTAAATAAGCAAGTAACTCCCGATGCTACCAGCCAGGCGGTTGCATCGGCCACCAGCACTTTAGGCAGCCTTACCAGCGCGACCGGTAATTCGGCCCCGGCCACTCCAACAGGTGCGCCAGCCGTAACTGTGCCGGTGGTAGGCGTAACAACCAGCAGCGCCACCAGCCAGACAACCGCTAGAGCTACGACCGCCGCTAGTGCCACTACAGCGGCCCCGGCTACCACCGCCAGACCCGCTACCACTGCTGCGGCGGTCAGCGCTACCAACCCTCCTCCTGCAGCTACGACGGCAGCGCCACCGGCCCCTACAACTGCTCCGCCGGCGGCGGCAGAAACGGCGGTCCCGGTAAGTTCTGCCCTACCCAGGGCCACGATTTATGTGATTAAGTCGGGCGACAACCTGACCCGTATCGCTTCCCAGTATAGTACCTCGATTGCAGCGATTGCAGCGGCTAACCCGACGGTGGCTATTAACAATATTTTCGCCGGAAACCGGCTGGTCATACCGGTATCCAGGCCAGATTTCAAAGGTAAAGGTGGGGCTATCCTGGCTGCTAACGAAACCCTGCAAACCCTGGCCGACCGCTACAAGGTTAGCCTGGATGAATTGGCCCGCTTCAACGGCCTGACCAATCCTTCCGATGCTAAACCGGGCGATGCCATACTTGTTCCATAGCCTGTGTACCCGGTAAATAGTTTAAGAAACCCATCCGAAAAGACTCTTATAAAACGGTCTTTCGGATGGGTTTTAGTTACTGTGATTAAATCAAAAAGTTGAATTTTACAAAATATACTTATAATTGCGGTTGATGGCTTGCTGCGGAAGGGCTACCGGCCACTGGTCCGGCTATTCTGGAACCCGCCTGGGGTATAGAAAAAGTCTGGCTGATACAGAAGGTTCCAGAATAACACCGTATAGTTGCGTTCAACGCTGCAATTAGTAAGTGTAGCCCCGATAAACCAGGGTTGTAATCCGGTCGTCCGTTTCGATAAATTTGCCGCTGGCAACCAGCAGAGCAAAGATAAAGGGGGCTTTGCGCTGGGCTTTAAGTCCCCGGACCTTCAAACTTTCTTTGGTCAATTCTCGGTCGCGCTGCCCGTAATACTCCAGCACCTCTTGAATCCACAGCCATTCTACTTCAGTAGCCGGTTTCCAGTCACCGTTTTTATCCTGGCTTTCGACCACCAAGACAGTGTCGCTGACATCCACAATTCGCTCGGCCAGGCTGGACCGGCCCAACGTTTTGATAGTTTTACCTTTTAATTGCCTGGCCCTGGTCTGGACTTCTTTCAAATCCCCTTCTGTCATTCCTTGATTTCTCCTTAAAAGAAGCTTTAAATAAGCTATAAAAGTAATTTTCGGGCAAAGTAGCCTGCCACAAAACCCGGCCTATGCATCCGGTTCAATTGTGCAGCCCAGCCCATAACTTAAAATTCGCTCCTGGTAAAATTCGGCGGTTTCCTGGGGTACTACAATTACTACGGCTGTGCCTTCGTTGTGGGCGGTATACATTACATCCAGGGCATCCTGCTCTTTGAGCGAAGGCACCGATTTTACCAGAGCTTCAATCACGTAATCCATACCGTGAAAGTCGTCATTATGCAAAAGTACCTTGTACGGCGGGCATAATTTATTGAGAACTTCCAGGTCAATGCCGGGAGTGGTTTCAGTCCCTTTTGCAAAAGGAGCCTGGCCGTTTAAGGCTTGATATTTTTCCTCTCTCACAGTTACTACTCCGTTTAATCAGATCATCCAACAACAACTAGAACCGGGGCCATTCAATTTTGAAAGGTTGGCCCCTTCAAGCTTATCAACATCTGCCATGAGGATTATGACAGCTTTTAACAAATAATCCAAATCGGTCTTAGTTGACAGTGCGTCATTTCGGATATTCTCTTGCATTTCCAGGGATAACTTTGCTATAATAGAATAAATGTTCTATAGGAAAAATAGCTTTTTATGTGTATTTCTTTTTCAACCTCTCCTTACAAGTTTTACCGGAACAATGCTTGTCTACCCCGCGTAAAATAGTTTTTAGAGAACCGGGACACCTTATGGCTGAGAATCAGAATATTTCAATATTGCGTCATAACCAGATTCGCCGCTTATGGCATAAAGAGCAATGGTACTACTCTATTCTGGATGTAATCGCGGTGCTTACAGATTCAAAAAGACCTGACATATACTGGCTAACCCTGAAAAAGAGACTCAAAAGTGAAAGGTTCAAGGTAGCGACTGCTCAGATAGAACATTTGCAACTTGATTCAGCCGATGGCCGGTTGCGCGATACGGTAGTGGCTAACCGTCAGACTATACTGCGCCTGATTCAATCTATCCCCTCCTCCAAAGCTATGCCTCTGCACCAGTGGTTGGCCCAGGTCGGCGAGGAACGTCTGGAGGAAATAGAAAGCCAGAACAAGATTTTAGACCACCTTAAAGCCGCCTACCGCGCCAGGGGTTACAGCCAGGATTGGATTGAGCAACGCCTTAGAAAAGCTTTAAAAAATGGCTATCTACTCAACGAATGGCAAAAACGGGGTGTCAACGAGGAAGGGCAACTCGATATTTTGCTGGATGAAATTCAAAATGGAATTTTTGAGGCAGGTCTCCCGGTTTGTCAGGAACATACTTCTTTACCGTCCAAAGTTAACCTGGGGGCTAATACGTCCTCGGTTGAGGCCGCCCTTATTTCTTTGGGTGAGGCAATCGCAATTATGCTTCATCAGGACCATAATAGCCGGGGCTTTGATGAACTTCAGCAAGATGTGAAAGAGGCGGGCGAAGCCGTCGGAAATGCTCGCCTGCTCCTTGAGGCTGTGCTTGGGTACTCTATGATAAATACAAGTTTTCAATCTGAAGAAGACAAAACCAGGCAGCTTTCAATGTTCGATAAGAATTGAAACCAGGCCAGGGTGTTTTGCTATACAAGGGTAAAAATGCTATAATATTGAGTACAATTAAACATTTAGGCATTGAGAGAGAATAGTAAATTTAGCTTTTTCCTTTCAGAGAAACCATACCGAAGGTTCCACTCGCAATATTCAGGAATCGGGGCTGAGAGTACGGCATAAGGATATGCAGGCTAAATCGAAGGGACTCTGGAGCCATTTTACTAAAGAGGGGGCGTTCCTTTGGAGCCTGAATTTTGCAGGCAAGGCGTCAACCAGGGTGGAACCGCGAGACTGGCAGCCTTTTTTTAGGCTCTGGCCCTCGTCCCTGGCCGTTTTATTCGGGCCGGGCGAGGGTATTTTATTGCCTGAAATCCCAGACCGGCATAGTTTTGAATAAAAGGAGGGTTTCGCAATGTCAGGCGATACCACAGATACCGTACAAGACCTTTCAGAAAATACTCCAAAACCCGCCGACGTGACAATGGATACGATTGTGTCCCTGTGCAAGCGGCGCGGTTTTGTCTACCCTTCCGCCGAAATTTACGGCGGTTTCGGCAGTACCTATGATTACGGCCCGTTGGGGGTTGAACTGCTTCGCAACGTCCGCAATTTATGGTGGAAAGCGATGGTCCAACTTCGTGATGACGTGGTGGGCCTGGAAGCTTCTATCCTGGGACCGGAGAAAGTCTATGTCGCCAGCGGCCATATCGCCAATTTCTCCGACCCGCTGGTGGACTGCAAGAGCTGCAAACGCCGCTGGCGGCTCGACCACCTGGAAGAAGGCAATTACGTAGCTGAATACGGCGCGACCAAACGCAACCCGAAAGGCGAAATCGTTTGTCCGGCCTGCGGTGGCGAACTGAGCGAACCGCGCAAGTTTAACTTGATGTTCAAGACCAGGGTCGGTGTGACCGAGGATAGTTCTTCGGTGGCTTATCTGCGGCCTGAAACGGCCCAGGGTATGTTCATTAACTACGCCAATGTTCAGACCTCGACCAGCCGGAAACTGCCCTTCGGTATTGCTCAGATTGGCAAGAGTTTCCGCAACGAAATCACGCCCGGTAACTTTGTTTTCCGCACCCGCGAGTTCGAGCAGATGGAGATGGAATTTTTCGTCAAGCCCGGAACCGATGACGAATGGCACGAGTACTGGGTCGAGGAGCGCTATAGCTGGTATCTGAACCTGGGTATCGAGCCGGATCGCTTGCGCTTGCGCCCTCATTCCAAAGATGAACTCTCCTTCTACTCCAAAGCGACGAGCGATGTAGAATATCTTTTCCCCTGGGGTTGGGGCGAACTGGAAGGCATTGCCAACCGGACCAACTACGACCTTACTCAGCATGCCGAACATAGCGGCAAGGATTTGAGCTATTTCGACGAGGAAAACAAGGAACGGATTGTCCCGTTTGTCATCGAACCGGCGGCAGGTGTCACCCGGACAGCCTTAACTTTCCTGATTGATGCTTATCACGAAGAAGTCGTCAACAACGAAAAGCGGGTCGTCTTGCGCTTCCACAAAGATATTGCCCCAATTAAGATTGCGGTCTTGCCGCTTTCCAAAAAGGAAGCTCTTTCGGGCCTCTCCAGGGAAATCGCCAAAAAGCTGCGGCCCCGCTGGATGACCATGTACGACGAAACCCAGGCCATCGGCAAGCGCTACCGCCGCCAGGATGAAATCGGTACGCCCTACTGTATTACAGTAGACTTCGATAGCCTGGAAGACCACGCCGTAACCATCCGCGACCGCGATACCATGACCCAGGTGCGCGTGCCTATCGCCGACCTGGTTCAGGCAATGTCGGAACGGCTTGATGGCTAACCTTTAAGGAGATTACTAAACTGGTAAGTTGAAACTTAGCCGGGCAAAATCCCTACTTATTTTTTGATAGAGAGGTAATAAAACAATGTATCTTTTCCTGGTAAGGCACGGTCAATCAGTCTGGAACGCCCAGGAGCGCCACCAGGGCTGGCAGGATGTACCGCTTTCGCCATTGGGCGAGTTGCAGGCCGAAAGAATAGGTCTGCGCCTGAAAGACCAGCATTTTGACTATAGCTTTTCCAGCCCAATTTACCGCTGCTACCAGACCGCCTCGGCAATTGTCCAGGCTAAAGGTCTTGACCCCGAAACCACTTTACAGAAGCTGGAAGGCTTGAAAGAAGCCCGTATCAGCGCCAGCATGGAAGGTATTCTCAGTAAAGACATGGTTAAAAGCTGGACTAAAGAGCAAAAAGAACGCTTCCGGGACGATTACACTTTCAAGTTTGATGATGGCGAATCGGTTCAGGAAGTTATGGCCCGCACGATTGCGACCTTTACTGAGATTGCAATGTTGAGCGAAGAATTGCCGCCCGAACCACCCACCGAAACTGATGAAGTCCAGGAAGTCGGGGCCGCCTCGCGGGATGTGGTGCGGGCTAACTCGCCTGAAACCGATACCCAGCAGCAAGCTACCGAAAAGCCTAAAATTGTCCCGAAAACTGCCTTGATAGTTTCTCACTGCATCAACGTACAACTTTTAGTCTTGCACGCCCTCAACGCCACCGAAACGGTTGTCAAGCGCCAGACTAATATAGATAGGCTGCAAATCGGGAACTGTTCTTTGAGCGTGATTGAGGTCAATCTCAAAGGCA
>JAYSYV010000402.1:0-1891 GCA_043727245.1 Chloroflexota bacterium
CTATCTGGGAACAAATCCACCGACACGCTGGGCAACCTGGCGACCGCCCTGGAGCCGCTGGTTACAGACGTGGCGGCCAGACTACTGGTGACCAACCCGGAGCCGGGAGCGTACACGGTGGAAGAACTCTTGAAAGAACCGCGTCTGGTCAGGCTGGCCCTACCGATAGCCAATAACCCCAGGATTTACCCGATCATCGGCCGTCTGGTCCTGGCCCAGTTCACCTATGCGGTCCTTTCCCCGGCCTGTAACCGCAATATCTTCAAGCTGATCGCAGTAGACGAGGCCCGCTTCTTTATTACCGACAACGTAGCTAACGGCATGGCCCAGGCCAGAAGTAATAATGCCGGGTTCGCTCTTAGCTTCCAGACCCTTACCCAGATTCGAGATGAAACCCTCCTGGATAACATCTTTGCTAACGCCGGGTCCAAACTGGTCATGGGTAAGGTCTCAGATAAAGACGCGGAGCGGTACAGCCGTCTTTTCGGCACTATCGAACTGCCCTATGTGTCGCACAGCCGCAATCAGAACCAGGGCGTTAACCGAAATAGTGGCAGCAGTTACAGCCGGGGCCTGGAATTCGAGATGATGTCTACCGGTGCGACCGGCCAGGAGTCCAGAACCACCCGATCAAATAGTTCTGGTCGCAGCACCAGTTCCGGAAGTAGCCAGGGTACCAACCTTTCAACCAGGTTGCGGCGGCGGTATCTGGACAGCGAGGTACGAGAGCTTGAGCAGCGCCACGCCATCATTGAGAGTAGCGACGATCAGGGCCAGCAGTGGTTCGCCCAGGTGGTGAATATGGACTTCCACTCGGTTCAAGAAAGTGAAAAACAAATTAGTGCGCAGATTGCCGCCCTGGTTAAAAAGTCAGGAAAGGGAGGAAAGGGAGGAAAGGGAAAGCTCGGACCCGAACGGGCAATTGAAGTAGATGCTCAGAGTGATAATTTGGTTGGGGAAAGGGTAAGGATTAAAATCTTACCCCCGTCACCGCCGCCTGCACCTGTAGAAGTGGTAGCGGTCACAACTCCCACGGTTGAAAACATACCTATCGCGGCAGCACCCGAACCACCGCAAGCACCGGTGATACCGCAAACGGAAGTTATTGTAATCCCCAGTAGTGACCCGGTTAAACAACTCCTGGCTACCGTGAATATACCGGCCGGCCAGATCGATGAGATAGCCGATCTTATCCAAACACACGGCCGGACCCTGGCCGACCTTAACCGCCTTGTAGATGTCGCAAAACGTAAAGAACCGGCTGATCCGGGGCCGCTGGTAGTTTCAATGGTGCAAAAGGCTAAATACCCGGCAGTAATTACGTCCAGTCGAAAAGTTAGCCAAGTTAAACGAACCTGATATAGCTTATGTCGAAGTCACCAACCAGAGCGAAAGTTGTAACCGAAAGGGATTTAAAAGTAATGAGGCTATTAGGTACGGATGGAGTATCAAACCTGAAAACTATCCAGGAAAGATTCTGGCCTGAGGCCAAAGTACGGACCTGCCGGGAACGGTTGAGCCAGCTTGAGAAGGCCGGATGGTTGGAAAGCCATTTCGTTGATACCAGGGGTAAGAAAAACGAACTGGTTTTTACCCTGACCGCAAAAGGGGCCAAACAGCATTTTAGCCAGGTAGAGCGCAAGTTCATGATTACGAAACTGCCCGCTTATAACGAGGTGCATCAACAGCTTATGGCACAGCAAGCCCGCTTCTTTCTAGAAGACCGGCTTAAAAGAGTGGGGTTAGAACTGGCCGGGTGGCTTAACGAACGGCAGTTGCACAGCCAGGCCCGACGGCAACAGCGGCCCGGCACCAGAGCCTGGGGACCGCTGGGAGGCATAGCCGATGCCCAGGCCGTAATAGTAGACCCGGCTACAGGTGAAACTTCAAC
>JAYSYV010000403.1:0-5950 GCA_043727245.1 Chloroflexota bacterium
TCAGACTCAGGCGACCGTGCCTGAGAAAGCCACTGTGGCTAGATATCGTAAGGCGGGTCTTCATTGGGAACCTCCATATCTCAGGGTGAAATAAACTGGTTAACCTTTTGTAGGCCGCACGAAGCTAAGGCTTAGCTTAGCCGGGGCCGGGTTATTCAGAAATAAGTTGTTGGACACAGGTAAAGGCGAATAAAACCCAGGCTACTCACTGCCTGGTCGAGCTATTAATTTAACTTTTGTCTAATTTTTAAGCGGAAGCGCGTTCGATTATTTCTACCGGGATGGGCGGCAAACTGGCTGGTTTAAAACTGGCATCGGTTGCCAGCTTGAAAACTATTTCCCCGGCCTGTCTACCAATCATCCTGAAAGGAAATCGAACGGTTGTTAAGGGCGGCGCGACATCCGTCGCGACCTGAATATCGTCATAACCGGCGATGGCAATATCTTCCGGCACACGCAACCCGTGGGCATGTGCGGCCTCGATAGCGCCGATAGCCATCTGGTCGTTAGCGGCATAGATGGCGCTAGGTGGTTCGGGCAGATTGAACAATTGCTCGGCTGCTTTGTAGCCACCGCCTTTGAACCAATCGCCCTCAACTATCAGGGCCGGGTTGTAGAGGCCGCGTTCCTGCATCACCTGGATATAACCTGCCTGGCGGCTATGCCCGGAAGGAGTCGCGAGAGTACCTCCAATGTGCGCAATCCGCCGGTGGCCTTTCGCCAGTAAGTACTCGGTCATCAGACGCGACCCAACATGACCCCGTCCATTGACGTTAGGAAATCCGAGCGGGTCATCGCAGACCTGACCGTCCACGAAAACCACCGGGACGGGCGCAGCTTGCAACATTGCCACGGCTTCCGCCGACAACGCCGGGTCGCTGATGACTACTCCATCGGCCCGGTTGCTGTGCAAAAAGGGTTCAATAGAACGGTCTGTCCCTTTAGGCACTGGCAAAATCAACAGGTAATATTCCTGTTCGCTGAGGTACTCGACCAGCCCGGACATTACCCCTGACAGAAAAGGCTCGGCGATCAGATTTTCCAGGGTATAGTTAAACATTATCAGGGCGATGGTATGAGTTCGTTGAGCGCGTAGGTTCCGGCCAGCCGCGCTGGGGTAGTAACCCAGTTCGGTGATAGCTTTTATCACCCTCTGGCGAGTTTCTTCCGACACCCGCACGTTCCCATCGGTCCGGTTGTTGATGACATACGACACCGTTGATTGAGCCACTCCGGCCAGGCGAGCCACATCAACACTGGTAGTACGACGTTTTAATTCCCCCATAAGCTAGTTTTGTTCTTTTCGGCTATTGGTTGGATACTTTAAAAACTCTAAACTATCCAGTTTGATTAACAGGATTTTAACTATTAAAGTGTAGATACCCGTCTTTTGCGGGCCGCCAGACTATGTTATTTTGCCAATGGATAACTTGCTCTTAGAGTGGTTGTAGCCTGGAATTTAATAGATACGTATCATCAAAATCGTATCGTATGATACGTATCATAACAAAGCAATCCAAACCTGTCAATAGGAAATCCATTAAATGGATGGTCAATTTCACCTCAAACTTTACGAGTTGAGCGAGATCAAGTAACATTTTGCAGATAGAGGTATTATATAGAGAGAATAAAGCCAAAAATTGAACTTAAAGCCTTACCCGACTAAAGGGTGTGAATTGCCAATCCTAGCGCACTCTCCACACTTTCCAAAACCATTTCACCCAGGCCAGGATGCGGGTGCAGGATTTCGGCCAGGTCGGTCAGGGTCGCGCCCATTTCAATGCCTAAAGAAGCTTCCATTATCAAATCCCCACCATGCGGTCCGACAATCGTCATACCCAGCAATAGCCCACTGCCTTTTTCGGCTACTACCAGGGCCACCCCGTTTTCGCTGCCTAGCGTAAGACCCCGGCCATTGGCTGCCAGCGGAAAGCGCCCGCTTACCACCTCATACCCGGCTTCCCTGGCTGCCTGGGCTGTCAACCCGACATAGGCCAGTTCTGGGGTAGTATGGACCACTTTTGGCAAAGCCTGGGGCGCATAGGCCACTTTTCGCCCGGTCATCGTTTCGGCAGCAACTTTAGCCTGCTTGATAGCCGTGGTCGCCAGAGCGGTCTGGCCGGTGCAGTCGCCCACTGCCAGGATGTCCGGCAGGTTTGTCACCTGGGCCGGGTTGACTATTAACTCACCCCTGTCGCCGGTCTTGATTCCGGCTTCCTTCAGATTGAGTTTGCCGGTGTTGGGCATCACACCCTGCGAAACTACGACCGGCCCGGCCTGGCGTTTTTCTTTTCCTCCGGCCTGGTAAATCAATTCGCCATTATGCATTTTAAGATTTTGTGCGCCAGTAACAACCTGCACGCCCAGCTTGCGAAGTCCGGCCTGGACCAGACGCACCGCCGCCGGGTCTACCTCCGGCAAGAGCTTTTCGCCGGGAGCGAGCAGGGTCGTGCTGACTCCCAGACTCTGATACAGGCTGGCAAGTTCCAGGGCGATGTAGTCGTCCCCAACCACGCTGATTGACGTCGGTAGGGTCGTCAGGGCCAGGGCTTGCTGGGGTGTCATCACGTTTTCGCCAAAAGGTAGTTCGGGCAGTTCGACAGCTACCGCCCCGGTTGCCAGCAAACATTTCTCAAAAGCCAGGCGATGCGAGCCGTATTCGCCCTCGACCCGCAATTCCTTTTCGTTCAGGAACCAGCCTAGCCCGTGGATAATCTCGATTTTGTGTCCGGCCAAAAGTTTCGCCACACCCCCGCTCAACCGTTCGACCACGCTGGCTTTCCAGGCTTGCAACTTCTCCCAATCGAAAGAAGGAGACCCGGCCTGGATACCCATTATCTGCAAACTCTCGTCATTTAGCTGGCGAAAGCGCCGCGAAGCCGTAAGCAGCGACTTGAGCGGAATACAGCCACTATTGAGGCAGGTTCCGCCCAGCGGTCCATCTACCACCATCGTCACGGACTGGCCTAATTGAGCCGCCCGGATAGCCGCCACGTAGCCGCCCGGTCCCGCGCCCACAATCAACGTACTTACGGCTGTTGTAACATCACCTACGACCATTTTTAATACCTTCTAACCGGTCTAAACAGCGTTCAGGAGCAGCAAGCTCGGATTTTCCAGTATGTCTTTCAGGGCTACCAGGAAAGCCCCGGCCTCCGACCCGTCTATCAGGCGGTGGTCGAAAGAGAGCGAAAGGGGCAGGGTAGCCCGTTTGACCAGCTCTCCGCCGACCACCATGGGCCTGTCTTTGAGGCTGCCTGTCACCAGGATAGCCGCTTCAGGCGGATTAATAATCGCTGTGCCGGTAGTGCCGCCAAAACTTCCCACGTTGCTAATCGTAAAAGTGCTGCCGCTCAACTCGTTCGACTTGAGGGTCCGGTTGCGGCCCCCTTCGCCTAGCCGGTTAATCTCGGCGGCCAGTTCTAGCACGGTCAGCCGGTCGGCATCCCGCGCCACCGGGACCAATAAGCC
Source organism: Chloroflexota bacterium (assembly GCA_043727245.1). Lineage (GTDB taxonomy): Bacteria > Chloroflexota > Chloroflexia > Chloroheliales > Chloroheliaceae > 54-19. The sequence goes on from JAYSYV010000403.1 coordinate 3,472, forward strand.
CTCCGGGGTAGCCGTGGCAATTCCGATGTGATAAAAGCCTTTGTAGATAATTTCGCGGGTCTGCTCGTCCAGGCTGGCGTTAAAAACCGGAAATTGTTTGAGGGTCTGCACCACCGCTTTAACAATCAGGGGCATATAGGTCAGGTTGACCCCTTGCCGCTCCGCCGCTGGTTTTAACTGACCGCGCAGGGCCACCAGACCGCTGCCGTCCGCCTCGCTAAAAGCGGTCGCGTGCGGGATAGTCCGCCAGGAAAGCTCCATCCGTTCGGCAATTCGCCGCCGCAACCCGGCCAGGGGTTTGCGTTCCTCGCCGCCAGCCGGGGCTAGCCTGGTCGGAGAAGGCGCAATTTTTGGGGCCGCCGCGATTTGAGGCTGGCTGGGTCCGTTGGCAGAACCTGTCGCAATAATTTCCTGACCGGGTATCTCTTTAGAATGGCCGTTACTGTGCGCGGTGGCCGGGGTCGCGCTCTCAGTCGTCCGGTTAGTTGCATATTCCTCGACATCTCTGAGCAGCACCCGACCGTCCGGGCTGCTGGGCAACACCAGATTGAGGTCAACATCCAGTTCCACTGCTCGTTTACGGACTGCCGGGGCCGCTTTTACCCGGTTAGTTCCTCCACCGCCTACCGTAGCCTGAGTTCGTAGTTCGGCAGTGGCTTCTGCCAGGCGGGTTTCGGTCGCTTTCGGCGCGGTGTTGGCCGAAACGCCTGCATTAAAGGTAATCAACACCTCGCCTACCGGGCAGATTTTACCAACCGGGGCTTTGATTTCACTCACTTCTCCACTGACTGGAGCCGGGATTTCTACCACCGCCTTGTCGGTCTGAATTTCCAGCATCGGCTGGTCCACTTTTACCGTGTCGCCCGGGCCAATCAGCCAGCGCAAAATCTCCGCCTCGTGCATTCCTTCGCCCACGTCCGGCAGCTTGAATTCAAACATAGCTTCTCCTATAGTTCCGGTCTAATCTTCAAGCGTCTGACGCAAAGCTCTGACCACACGGGAAACGGTCGGAATATAATTATCTTCCAGGCCGGGCGATGGGAAAGGCGTATCGTAGCCGGTGACACGGGCGACCGGTTTGAGCAGCGAATACAGGCAGTTGTCGTTGATAATCGAAACTACTTCCGCACTGACTCCCCCGGCCATAGGTGCTTCATGGACCACTATGGCCCGTCCGGTTTTAGTCACAGACTTGACGATAGTTTCCTCGTCCATCGGCCAGATTGTCCGCAGGTCAATAATCTCAATAGAAGCGCCGGTTTCTTCCGTTAGCTTGTGAGCGGCTTGTTGGCTGACCGGGACCATTGCCCCATAAGTGATGATGGTTATGTCGCCGCCTTCCTGGAGAATAGCGGCCTGGCCCAGCGGAATAGTGTAGCGTTCGGGTGGCACTTCCTGCTTGAAGGAGCGGTAGAGCTTAATATTTTCCAGGAAAATTACCGGGTCGGGGTCTTCGATAGCCGCGATGAGCAAGCCTTTAGCGTCATAAGGCGAGGAAGGCAGCACAACTTTTAGCCCCGGTGTCTGCAAAAAGATGCCTTCCAGGCTGTCTGAATGCATTTCAGGCGTACGGACACCGCCGCCATAAGGAGCGCGAATTACCATGGGGCAATTGTACATACCGGCGCTGCGAACTCGGATGCGGGCAGCCTGGGACACAATCTGATTCATGGCGACATACATAAACCCGGCGAACTGGATTTCGGCAATAGGCCGCAATCCATTCACGGCCATACCGACCGAAGTGCCGATAATGCCCGACTCAGCCAGGGGCGTATCAAAGACCCGGCTTTCGCCAAAACGGGCTTGCAACCCGTCCGTTACCCGGAAGACCCCGCCGTTCTTGCCGATGTCTTCGCCCAGTAGCACGATGCGCTCGTCACGTTCCATTTCGGTTGCCATGGCCTGGTTGAGCGCCTCAATAATGGTTAATTTGGTAGCAGTCATTGTCATAAAGATTACCTAACCTCCGCTTCCAGGTTTAATTCGTGCCGGAGCTGTTCGCGCTGGCGCAGCATACGGGGCGTTAACTTTTCATAGACATTGTTGAACATACCGTCCGGGCCGGGTGTCGGGTGGTTGTAGGCGATGTCGGCCTGCTCATTGACATAATTCTCAACTTCTTCCAGCATTTGCCTGTCTTTTTCTTCATCCCAGAGGCCTTGCTCGACCAGGAAATTCTTCAGGCGCAGGGTCGGGTCGCGCTGCATCCAGTATTCGACCTCTTTAGAGTCGCGGTAGCGAGTCGGGTCGTCGGCGGTAGTGTGTGCGCCGTGGCGGTAGGTAATCGCTTCTATCAGAGTCGGTCCTTCCCCGGCCCTGGCCCGTTCGACCGCTTCTTTCATTACACTGTAGCAGGCCAATACGTCATTACCGTCCACCAAACAGCCCGGCATTCCAAACCCTACCGCCCGGTCGGCTAAATATTTGGCGGCGCTCTGGCGGCTGCGGGGCGTACTGATGGCCCAGCCGTTGTTCA
>JAYSYV010000404.1:0-17836 GCA_043727245.1 Chloroflexota bacterium
TCTTGACCAGCGTCTGGCGACCGACCGGGTGGACGTAACTCTGCCGGGCCGCCCGGTGGAAACAGGCCGGGTCCATATTATTACCCGGACCATGCGCGAGATCGAAACTGCTTTTAAGGCGATGGGCTTCCAGGTGGCGGAAGGGCCGGAAGTCGAGCTGGATTACTATAACTTCGAGCAGCTTAATATGCCGCCTGGTCATCCCGCCCGGTCTATGCACGACACTTTTTATTTTAGCGAGTCGGTGGTGTTGCGAACCCACACCTCGCCCAACCAGATTCGGGTGATGGAAAATCAAAAACCGCCCATCCGGGTGATTGTGCCGGGTAAGTGCTACCGCAGCGAAGCCACTGATGCTACCCATGATTTCATGTTTTATCAGGTGGAAGGGCTGGCGGTAGACCGCAATGTTACCCTGGCCGACCTGCGCGGCACGCTCACCGATTTTGCCCGGCGGCTTTTTGGGGCGGAACGCAAGGTGCGCTTTCGCTGCGATTATTTCCCCTACGTCGAACCGGGCGTGGACCTCTCGATTGACTGCATGCTATGTGACGGTAAAGGTTGCCGGGTTTGCAAGTATAGCGGCTGGCTGGAAATCCTGGGCGCGGGTATGGTCCATCCCCAGGTCTTACGCAACGTGGATATTGACCCTGAAAAATATAGCGGGTTCGCTTTCGGCATGGGTCCGTCCCGCATTGCCCTCTTGAAGTACGGGATTGATGATATTCGCCAATTCTTCCGTAACGACCTGCGATTCCTGGAACAATTTGCCTAGCAAAAGGAGCCTTCAATGATTAAAGTGCCACTAAGCTGGCTAAGAGATTACGTTAACCTGACCCTTTCGCCGGAAGAACTGGCGGCTGGCCTGACCCTGCGCGGCCTGGAAGTGGCCGAAATTATCCGGGTCGGTCAGGATTGGGATAAAGTCGTAGTGGGCCAGGTCGAGAAAATAGAGAAGCACCCCAACGCCGACCGCCTGGTGGTGTTGCAGGTAAGTGATGGCAACACAGTTTATCAGGTGGTAACGGGAGCCTTTAACCTGAAAGAGGGCGATAAAATTCCGCTGGCTTTACCAGGCGCGAAATTGATTGACGGACATAAGCTGGTAGACGAGCAAACCGCCGGTAAGCGTACGGCCCCTTTGCTTGCGTCTGGCGATTTGCCCTACTTTACGGTCAAGGCCGGTAAAATGCGCGGCATGGAAAGCACCGCTGTAGCAGTCGCCGCCCTTGAACTGGGTATTTCCGAAGATTTCGATGGCATCGTGGTCCTGAACGCGGAATTTCCGGTCGGTGAAACCCTGGCAGCGGTCCTGGGTGACATTATTCTGGATATAGAACTCAGTCCGAACCTGGGCCGCGCTCTTTCTATGATTGGCATTGCCCGCGAGATAGCCGCTATGACCGGCGAAAAAGTTTACCTGCCCGAAATCCAGGTCACGGAAGGCGGCCCGCCTGTAACCGAGAAAATTAGTGTTAAGATTGAAGACCCTGACCTCTGCCCACGCTACAGCCTGATGGTTATCGAAGGCGTAAAGATTGGCCCCAGCCCAGACTGGATGCAAAACCGCCTTTCGGGGGCCGGTATTCGCCCGATTAACAATATTGTTGACATAACAAACTATGTCATGCTGGAAATCGGCCAGCCTTTGCACGCCTTTGACTATGATGATATAGCCGGAAAGCAAATTATCGTCCGTCGGGCCACACCGGGCGAAAAGATTCAAACCATTGACCACAAAGACCACAAACTGGCCTCGGATGTCCTGCTGATTGCCGATGCCGAGCGCGGTATCGCTATGGCCGGGGTCATGGGCGGGGCCGATTCGGAAGTCAAAGATACAACGGTTAATGTGGCCCTGGAAGGGGCTAACTTCGATCCGGCCAATGTGCGTAAGACCGGGCGCGGCCTTTTCAACACAGTCAGTGAAGCGGCCAAACGCTTCGAGCGTAGCGTGGATATTGAGCTAACCACTCTGGGAGTCCGGCGGGGTATCCAACTGATGCAAGAACTGGCCGGTGGAACCGTCAACCGGGGGATTATTGACGTTTATCCCCAACCTCGTTCTCCCCATACTATCGAACTGCCTTTAAGCGAAATTCCGCGCATCCTGGGAATTACTATCCCACGCGATGAAGTAGTCAAGATGCTTGAAGCTCTTGAGTTCGAGATAGCCGAATTACGCTCGGACGGCTCTTATCAGTTCCGCAACGATAACAAGCAGTATACTATTATGGTAAGCGAAACAGTTTCAAACTCGGATTTGCTGATGGTACGTGTCCCGACTTATCGCAACGATGTGATTATCAAGGCGGACCTGATTGAAGAAATTGCCCGCCAGTACGGTTACGATAAAATCCCCGAATCGCGCTTAAAAGGGGAACTGCCGCCGCAAGTCCCTAACCTGGCTTACGAATTCGAGGATAAACTCCGTGAAATCCTGACTTCAAGCGGCCTGTTCGAAATTATCACTTATCCGCTGGTGAGCCTGGATAGCCTTAAAAATCTGCACGTGGCGCTGGGCGATAGCGCCCCCCAGGCTGACCCTGGTGGCCCGCACCTGCACCACCTTCACTGGACCGACCCGAAACATTTGATGATGCTGGCTAACCCGTTATCCAGCGAACACGAAGTAATGCGACCGACCATGCTTGGCTCGACTCTGGAAATCGTGGCCGAGAACCGCCGCTTCGTAGACCGGGTGGCAGTCTTTGAAATTGGCCGGGTCTATCTTAAAAAGGAAGGGGAATTGCTGCCGGACGAACGCCGGACTCTTTCCCTGGCGATGACGGGCCGCCGCGCCCCTCTTTCGCGGTTCAACCCGAAAGTGACCGAGATAGACCGGATAGATTTCTTTGACCTGAAAGGTGTACTCGAACACCTGCTGGAACGGCTTAACCTGGCCCAGACCGAAGTTCAGTTCGAGCCGGTCGCGACGGGCGATCACCCGGCCTTACATCCGGGCCGGGCCGTTGAGATATTCGCGTCAGAACCGGCCAAAACGGCTTCTAAAAAATCCGATACCTGGATTGATAAACTCGAAACTACTGCCGGTCGAAAGCGCCTGGGTTATCTTGGGGAAATCCACCCGAAGGTGGCCGAAGCGTTTGGACTGGACCCCCAGGAACGGCTGGTAGTCGGGGAACTGGACCTGGAATTGCTGCTGCCGCTGGTCGAACGCGAACGTTACCAGGCCGTCACACGCATGCCGGTGGTCATCCAGGATATGGCAATCGTTGTGTCGGATGAGACTCCCGCCGGGAAGGTCCAAAAACTTATCCAGGAAACCGGGGGCAAATTGTTAAAAGAGGTCACGCTCTTTGACATCTACCGGGGCAAGCCCGTACCCGAAGGTAAAAAAAGCCTGGCTTTCCGCCTGGCCTTCCATCCGGTGGATAAGAACCTGACCGAGGAAGAAGTCAGTAAAATCCGCCAGCGCATCGAAGGCCGCCTGGCCCGCGAGGTTGGCGCGGAAACCAGGGCTTAAATAAAAATAACTCAGGCGACCTGTAGTTTGACTTACAGGCCACCTGAGTTAGTTATCAAATTTTTTAACTAAATTTTGTCTTTCCATCTGTAATTCGTTTGCCACGCTCTCTAATTCGGTCGAAGCCAGCGAAACCGAGCTAATTCTGGCGGCGTTCTGGCTAATCCGCGAGGCTACGTGGTGGACGCTGGCGACAACCTGTTCGCTGGCGCTGCGCTGCTGCTGGGTTGCCAGGGAAATAGCCGCCGCCGCCTGGGCGGTATGTTCCACCACGCTGATTATTTCCCGGTTGGCCCTTTCCGAAAGCGAAGCCAGTTCCACGCTGCGTTCCATCCGGCTCAGACCCTCTACGGTGGCCTTTCGAGAGCTTCCGGCGGCGGCCTGAATCTCTGAAATTATTTCTTTAATTTGTTTTAGAGCTTCCCGGCTGCGGTCGGCCAGCTTATTGACCTCGTTGGCTACTACGGCAAACCGGCGACCAAATTGTCCGGCTCCGCTGGCTTCAATGGTGGCGTTAAGGGCTAGCAACCGGATTTCACCCGCGATACCATTAATCACCATCACGATTTCGCCGATCCGCTCCGATTTATCCCCTAATTCCGAAATTTTATCCGCTATTTCCTGCACTTTTAGCCGGACTTCATTAATCGCTTCAATCGTCGCGTTTACAGCTTGCTGGCCGCTGTCAGCGGCATCGCGAGCCTGGTCGGCGGCAGTGGCTACATTATCAGCCGAACCGGCAATCTGGGTGGCCGTCCGGCTCAATTCCTCAATGGTAGTCGCAATTTCGGTTACGGCGGTTTCCTGGTCGAAACTGGTCCGGGTATAATATTGGACCAGCGGCAGAAAAGTAGCCAGGGTTTGATTGATTCGTAGCCCCAACAGACGCTGGCGGTCATTCTGCCGGGCAAGCTGTTCGTTCAACTCTCGCACTAGAAGGAGTTGCTGGCTAACTTTTTCTCTAGCTGTAAAGGCCCGGTTAATAATAATGCTCACCACTATCACTATCGCACAGGCCATAGCGAACGCAAAAGGTCCATTCGCGAAGTAAACCATAGCCACCAGGATTGAAGCAGGCAGGAAAAGCAGGTAAATACCGGTAACTTTGGGTAGGTGAGCCACTCTATCTTTGAGATTATAGCCGTTTAACAGAAGGTTTATATAGACAATAGATTCGTTTATGGTTCGAAAGACTACAAAACCGGACACGATTGGCAGCAGCATATTGAAAGTAAAATCCCCCAGGAGCGGCTGCCCGCCTGTAACTTCGTAAACCTGGCGGGCTACCGTTGCCGAAATGGCATACATACCGCTGGTTCGGACACTATAGGTAAGACCTCGTTTTACCACAAAAATTTCAAAGGCGACCGAGGCAACTATGGGCGGAATGGCAGCTTGCACCGGGGGTAATATTAAAAAGGAGGTTAAAAATAGCAGCATCGAAAGCGCCAGATACAGGCCCGGTGGCAACTTGAAGGGAAAGAAATTACATATGCTAGCTGCAATTGAGAGGCAAAGTAGCGTCAGGAAGTTAGCCGGTTTGATCATGTCCGCCAGGCTTTGCGGATTCGCCAGGCTAAAGCCGGTCAAGAAAAGCAGCCCTACCAATCCCACCAGGTAATAGAAAACCAGGATATATATTGGCCGGACCAACGGGGTCTGGTTAATTGCTTTAATATCCCTGGCTATGTCCGAGTCGGACAAGGCTGTTGTGACAGGCGATTTGATAGGTAAAGCCATAAATTAAACTTTATTGCCGATTCAATTGTGCTTTTATGTTTAGCCAGGTAACTTCAAATCATCGCCACAAATTACTTCTATATCTATACCGGTTGCCCCGCCGCTACTTTTAAGTTTTATTGCGTCCGGTTTGATGCCGAGCGTATTTGCCAGTTCAGTTGCGACCTGTTGTTTGCCGTTGTAAACATTAATGACCGTCTGGGAGTATTTACCGGCATCAGGAGCTTGCGCCACGCCATCAACTTTAAACCCTTTACTCTGCAAAAATGTCTGGGTCCGGGCGGCTAGACCTTCGGTGTAAGTTCCATTATAGACAAAAACCCTGGCCGCTGCATTTGAAGAAACCGGTGTCGGAGGTACTGCGGAGGTTTGAAATTCCTGTAACAACTTGTTGAGGGCGGCCTGGTCCGCTTGCAACACATCTTGCCCGTTTATTACAACATTTTTGGTAATATTGGCATCAATCGAAAATTGCTTGATAGACTCCCTCTTCATCCCGACCGCAATCCGGCCCAAAGACAGCATATCGCCCGGTGTGAGGTCGGTCTTGATGGCCCCTTGCAAGGCCGTTTGTAACTGGCTGTTGGTTAGCAGGCCCAGGTTTATACCCTGCTCCCGGACTGCCAGCAAAACTTCCTGCTGGCGTTGGTTGCGGCCCAGGTCGCTATCGGCGTGGCGGCTTCGGGCATACTCCAGGGCGATCTGTCCGCTCATGTGTTGTAAGCCAGCCGGGATAAAAATTCGCTTGATGCCGTAATCCTCGGTCGGATATTCGTTATCCAGTAGCGGTTTTTTCACATCCAGGGTGATACCACCAATCGAGTCTATGATGGAACGGAAACCATCAAAGTTAATTTCGGCAAAGTAATCTACCTTAATACCGAAATTTTGAAGAAGGGCTTCCTTGACCAGCGGCGGTCCGCCTTTGCCAGGCCGGGCCAAATCGCCAAAATAATAGGCCGTATTAATCCGGTTACTGCCATTGTTGGGTATTTTAACCCACAAATCCCTCGGTAACGAAAGTATATTGGCGGTCCCGCTATCCTGGTCCACGCTCACTATAAGCATCGTATCGCTGCGAGTGCCTTCATTACCGTTGGGGCGCTGGTCCAGGCCGAGCAGCACAATATTGACTCGCCCGTGGCCGGTAACAGATGTGCCGCTAATCACCTGACCTTTGGTATTTTCGCGTTCGACCGTAATATTCCCCAGGAAATTATAAAGGCGTGTGACCGAATAAAGCGCTATCAGGCCACCAACTACCGCCAAAAACAGCACAGAGTACCCCAGTACAATTTTTACTGGGAAACGGCGCAGCTGTGAGCGAGGACGAACCGGGGCCGCCCAGGACCGTACCGGTTCTACCGGGGGCCGGGCAATGGGAGGCGGGCTGTTTCGATTGGCTCCACTGGCAGGGCCGCCGGGCGAAGGTCGAAAAGCTTCGTTGGGGCGGACTGGTTTGACCGGTGGGGCCGGATTTACGCCAGGCCGACCCGTTAAAGGCTGTGGAGGCTGACCGGATAATGGTTGGTAAGGCCGTGGCCCAGGATTAACCGGACTCCGGTCGTTTGGGACGGGTCTTTGCTCTGGGTCGGGCCGGTTAGGATTCTGCTGTCTGCTCGGCTGGTTTTCGCCAGGTGGATATTGTCGGGACATAATTTAATTGAGAATCCTCCAGTTTATTATCGGGCTAATATAAGCCAAATTTTACTTTGACTTTACCGGGAAATAAATCGAACCCGAAAATCACCAGCCGGATGAAAGCCAGTAGTTTAGCCAAATTATAGCATATTTCTTAAAGCCTGGAACGGGCAAGCGGCAAGCATGGGAAATAGAACGTCAAACGTAGAACATTTCTTTGAATCAAAACAAAAGTCTAAGGCAATAACATAAATTTAGTGGGTAAAATCACGTTATATTTCAAAAGTATGTTATATATTGTAAAATAGATGAAAACACTTTGTCGGTTCACTGAGAGGATAAAATTATGGAACTGGTGATAAAAGAAGGAACCCAGGCCGGGAAAACTCTTACTGCCGATACTGGCACGCAAGTAGTATCCCTGGGCCGTAACAGCGATAACGATTTGGTCATTTCCGATACTATGGCATCCCGCCACCATGCCAGAATTTTGCTTCGGGGAACCGAGACAATCCTCGAAGACAATAATTCGGCAAATGGCCTTCTTTTGAATGGGCAGCGCGTTACTGCCCCGGTTCCACTTAAAAACGGCGATGAGATAAAAATCGGCCAAACCGTAATAGAAGTGCGAGGTCTGGATATCGCGGCTATACCGGAGGTCGAAACTACCCAGAAGGTGGAAATGTTTACTAAGCCACCGGAAGTGACCCAGGTAGCGACCAACCAATCGCCAAGATATACCCCGACCGAAAATTTCTCAGCCGGGACGGAAGCCGCCTTACCCCTGGTAGAGCGGAATTCTAATAATCAACCCTACCCTGTCACCGGACAGGGAAACCAATATGCCTGGAATAACCCCCAGGGCAACCAGCCCGGTGAGAAAAGTGAAGTGGGAGATTATCGCCAGCCCCCTAATCCAAGTCAGGATTCCGCCTATGAACCGACCCAGTTCGTCAAATATACCCCGGTAGTACCGCCCCTACCAACACCACCCACAGCTTACATATCCCCTGCCAGGGGAAATGTAAGCCCAACCTCGGCTGCTACCAATCAGGGATATACGCCACCGTTACCAACCAATCAAAGTTTTATTCAACCCACCGCGCCCAACACTTATAATCAATACCAACAACAGCCCTATAATCCGCCTCCGGCAACTACGCCTAATTTTAACCAGGGCTATAATCAAGGGCCGCAAGGTTATTCCACTCCGCCTGCACCGGGTTATAATCAGGCTCCACCCAACTACAACCAGGGGCCGCAAGGCTATAATCAAGTTCCCTATTACCCGCCTGCTCCCACTCCCCCACCTGCGAAAAAGACTGGCTTGTGGTTAGCCGTGGCCGGGATTGGTATTCTGGTCATTATCGTGGTGGCGTTGCTAGCGTTAGTTCTTACCAGCAAACCCTCTGATCCTACCCCTACCCAGCAGGCGGGCGTTGTACCTAGCCCGACTATAGGCAATAGTACGCCTGGTTTGACGGTGGGGGCAACCACTGGCCCCGCGACGACTTCCGCAGCCACCGCGAATGTGTCTACGACCAGCCCACCGCTGCCGACCACGCTTGCGCCAACTACTGCCGCCCCAACCACCACAGCCGCCCCAACCGCTACAGCCGCTCCAACAGCCACAGTTGCACCTACGGCCTCGTCGTCACCTACTCCACGTCCACCAACAGCTACTCCTAATTCCGTGAATCAGGCCACCGCTCTTGCTAAAGAAGGGGATACCCTTCTCGATAATGCCAAATATGCCGATGCGCTGGCTAAATATCAGCAAGCCAGCGTTCTACAACCCAAAAATCCGGTTTATCATCATTCGGCGGGCCTGGCTTTACTGAACTTGCAGCGTAACGCGGAGGCGGTAAAAGAACTAAAAACAGCCTCCGATCTGGACCCGAATGACACCCGTTATTTGGAAGACCTGGGTTATGGTTACTATAAAAACGGTCAGTACGATGAAGCTGAGAAAGCCTTGCTGGCGACCATTCAGAAAGAACCGACCAACGATCTGGCCTTCCGCGACCTGGGTTTAGTCTATGTGGCCCGCCAGCAATATAGTAAAGCTGTTGATCAATACCTGAAGGCGATTCAGTTAAAACCGAACAGTTCGAATTATTATGTAGCCCTGGGCAATGCTTATTACCGCCTCCAACGCTACCCGGCGGCTGATGACGCTTTCAAGAAAGCGGCTGAACTTGACTCTAAAAATTCAGACGCTTTTAACGGTCGCGGCAACGTATCTTACAGCCTCGGCAATTACCAGGATGCAGTCACTTACTACCTACAGGCCATCAATCTCGACTCAAAGGTAGCGGTCTTTTACACCAACCTGGGCGATACCTATATCAAGTTAAAAGATTTCCCAAATGCTAAATCTGCCGCGCAGAAAGCCCTGGCGATAGAACCGGGTAACACAAAAGCCCAGGATATTCTTACTCAGGCCGGCTAAAAACGTACCATCAAAAAAGAGGGGACTATCGCTGAAATAGTCCCCTCTTTTTTATTGCAATAGCTGATTATTTAAGCGTGTGACCGGCGGCGGCTGGCGAAGATTACTACCCCTATCAGCCCGAAGATAAGACCGCCGATAATAGCTTCAACCAACGGAACACCGTAAAGGTGAATGTCGCCTAGAACCTGCAAACGCAAGATATTGGCGAAAAACCAGGCTCCGATAGCGGCCAATAGGAAGGTTCCAAAATAGCTCGTGAAATAGCGTAAACGGGCCAATCCACCAATTAGCAGCGCCATCAGTAATCCAATTACGATATAGATGATTAACTGGGCGGGGTCGGGCAAGGTAAAGTTTAGAGTTATGTTCATTCGGGCCGCTCCTTTTCTGGTTCAATCTATAATACCAATATTAAGTAGTGCTAATTATAACAACTTTTGTCGGTAAGGACTAGCTGTAGTTCAGAAGACCCGACCCGGTACTTTCCAGGCTCAAAAGAAAATCAACTGTAAGTTCGTTTCGCAACAACCTTTTATCGTTCATTTATCCTTTTCGTAATAAATGATTTTTATGCAAAAAATGGGCCAACCCTGTTAACATAACGTAATTATAACCGGTTTTGCTACAGTTTGAGGCCGCTGAAAACAACTCGTTTTATTATGCACTAATACTTCGCAGCCGTTAAATAGGAATATAGGCTATTGCGAAAGTGTTTTTGTCAGCATATAATCAGGGCCAGGCAAGTGCTGAATACTTGAAATAAAGACCCGGTAAGATTGTTAAATAACGGCTCCTCAGATTTGCTCTGGCGAAGCAGTAATTTTGGTCAACCGGCTGCCGAGGTTTAGTGTAATGACAACCCAGAACCCCCCGGAAGAAAATAAATCGGCTGAGTCCAGCAGCCAGACGGCCCTGCGAAACTGGCAGCAAAGCCTGATGGCCGTACCTTCAACCACTACCGGGCAGCCCGAACTGCTTTCACCTGCTAGCGAAGAAGAAGCCGACGAAGATAGCGAACTGCTGGCCTGTGGCCTGTGCTACCGGCCTTTCCTGCCCGCTGAGTTGACTGTCGCCTCGAACGAACGCTTCAACTGGGAGTCAGCGGTAGTCGTTTGCAAAGACTGCCTGACTGAACTAAAGCTGGAATTACGGGCTAAAACCAGCAAACCGGATTTAGTTCTGGGGGTAGTCTGGGCGGCTATCGGCTTTGTGCTAACCGCCGGAGCCTTTTCCCTGGCAATCTGGTCGGTCAAGAATAACACAGCCTATAATTTCTGGCAGTGGATTGGGGCTTATTTTGCTTTTGTGCCGGGCTTTATTATTGGCTGGTTAGTCCGTTTCGGGGTAGGTCGGCGGCACAGCCTGGAACAACAACTGATTGCCATCTTTTTTACGCTAGGTGTGATTATAACGACGGTTTATGTCGGGTTCCTGGCAGATAACAATAATTTCATGGATACGGTTATGCGGACCACCGAACACCGGGTTGGCCTCATAGATTTCTGGGTCTTTATCACAGTCCGAATCTGGCCGGCCTTAACGACTTTTAATTTACAGGATAACTTTCTGCTGCATGTGGGGGTTGACCTGGGAATTATCGCAGGGATAGCGGCGGCCTACTTTAGTAGCGAAGGGGCCAGGATTTACACCCGCCCCTTCGTGCGCTAGTCTATTCTTTCCCGGTTAGTTTTGCTCTAACCACTTCTCGAAAACACTCAATTTAGGGGCTATGGCCTGGGACACCGGGATTAAATCTTCAAAGGCGCTCTGGGTTTTGAGGCCGTTGCCGGTAATATATATCACCGTTACTTCGTCCCGCCCGATTTTACCCTGTTTGGCTAACTTGCGTAGGGTCGCCACGGTTACGCCTCCGGCTGGTTCGGTAAAGATACCCTCAGTTTGGGCCAGCAATTTAATTGCATCCAAAATTTCCGCATCATTAACCTGCTCGATAGTGCCTCCGGTCCGTTGGGCCACTTTCAGGCTGTAGTAACCATCAGCCGGGCTGCCAATTGCCAGCGAATGGGCAATTCCGGTGGGCTGCTTGACTGGCTGGATTTCGGTATACCCTCCGGCAAAGGCCGCCGCTACCGGGTTGCAGCCGCTGGATTGCGCCCCCGAAATGGCCGGAAGGGTTTCGTCCTGGACCAATCCGAGCTTAATTAATTCCTCGTAACCTTTAGTTATTTTAGTATATAACGAACCGCTGGCAATCGGGATAACCACGTGGTCCGGCAGCCGCCAGCCCAGTTGCTCGGCGGTTTCGTAGGCCAGGGTTCGCGAACCTTCGCTGTAGAAGGGCCGCATATTGATATTTACAAAAGCCCAGCCGTATTCATCGGCCACCTGGCTGGCTAACCGGTTGACATCATCATAGGTTCCGTCTATCGGAACAATATTCGCGCCAAAGAGGCTGGCCTGCAAGATTTTGCCCGGTTCGATATTGGATGGCACAAAGACGTATGTTTTCAGGCCGGCCCTGGCCCCGGCCGCTGCGACGGCTCCGGCCAGGTTCCCGGTCGAAGCGCAGGCAATCGTATCGAAACCAAACTCTATCGCTTTGGCAACCGCGATTGTCACCACCCGGTCTTTAAAGGAGTGGGTCGGGTTTACGGCATCATTTTTCACATAAAGTTCGTTCAGGTCAAGCTGTTCGCCCAGGTTATAGGCCCGTTGCAGGGGGGTAAAGCCCACGCCTTCCAGGCTGCGGGCAAAAGGTTTCGCCGGGAGTAAGGGCGCATAACGCCACAGGTTAGCCGGTCCGGCGGCAATCTGGGCTTTCAAAGTATCGGCTTTTAACCCACTGAAATCATATTCGACTTCCAGCGGACCGAAACAGCTTTCGCAAACGTGGGTGGCGGCAATTGGAAAGCGTTCACCGCACTCTTTGCACTTGAGGGCCACGGCGGCGGTTGGGTTGATGGTTACAATATTAGGTTCAATAACCTGGGTCATAATCCGAATCTCCTTTTCCAGTAAACGGTTTGCGACAACAATGCGCGAGTAAGCCGGGAAATAAAAAAAGCCCACTTACCTGTGCAGAGATAAGGGGGTCAATAATTTATAAACTTGCCCGGAGAAAAACCGTTACCGGAAAACAAGTTCCCTTATCTTGCGCTAACTAGCCTTCTAGCAGCGCCGGAATTGGCACCTTACGCATATTTCTTTTTAATTGCGCTGGTTGCCGGGCTTCACAGGGCCGTACTACCCTCCACCTCTCTTGATAAGAGCCACTATTTAATTTTTAATGAAAACATTCTGGGTGCTTTCACGACAAGCATAACCCAATCTATCAAGTTTGTCAACCGGGTTTTTAGCACAAAGACAGAGCGTTTGGCCTATTGCTGCCAGTCAAGCGTCAGGCCGTCTGAACCGTCCGGCAGTTTGGCCCGGCTCCAATCGGGGGAACGCGCCCAGCCCAGGTAAATTTTAAGAGTATCATTGTATTTGTTCATCTGGCTTAACTGCCAATCTTGCAAATTAAAGCTGCGCTCGTCCTTAATCAGTTCGCCCGGCTGCCACTTAAAAGTTTGATATAGCCCACCCGCCGGTGGTCCATCGTTGCGGTCCAATACCTGGCCGCCATCTACAAGCTGGGCGTAACCAACCCAGTTATCTTTGAGTGGCTTCTGGTTCATAGCTCGCCAGTATAAAGTGACTTTAACCTTGCCCGGTTTCATATTAGCCCGGTGAGGCGGTTCAAAGGCATAGCCTTCCAATTCCATAGCAGGCTGAAAGCGGGGTTTTCGGGATGGTTTTATCGCTCCAGGCGGCAGGTCCGACACGACAACTTTAGCTCTTACCTGGGCTACCGACTGGTAGGCCGGTTCAATTATGTCATTGACCGCGTGCAGATTTAGCCAGCTAAAGCCGAGTAACCAACCGCCGACCAGTAGACCGCCGCCCACGTTATGAAACCTTCCCGGCAAACCCAGCAGCCGGAAAAGTCCCAGCAGCCACACCAAACCGCCACTGAAGACCAGGGCCAGTGGGGCCAAAGCCGGGAAAAGATAACGCCCCTGTGTGCCGGCATCGCCGAAGGTAACGGCATAGTTGAAGGCCGAAATTACTACCAGGACTATTGCCAGCCCACAAAATAACAACCCAAAGCCGCTACGCCGGTCGTAGCCACCAACCTTTGAGATTATTTTGTTGAATTTCGGACGGTTTTTCAGCAAAAAACCAACCAGCAAGGTCAATACCAATCCGGTCACACCCAGAGCTATCAACAGGGACAGTCGGGCCAGCCATTTGTAGGTTTCTGGCTCCAGCGGCAGATTAAACCAGCCAAAATAGCCCCAGAACGAGTTAAACCAACGCGCCCAGGTATGGTCCAGGAAAGCCCCGGTTATTTGAAACTTATCGGTTTGTTCAATCGAGTGAAAACTGCTGCGCCACATATCCCAACCAGCCGGGTCGCCATAGAGAATTTGCGACCTTAAAAACCACCAACCGGCCACCGCCACGCAAACGCCGCCGCTGATAAAGCTGCTTTTCAAGAAATAGCCCCAACTGCGTTGCTTCCAGGCCGCTACCCCAAGCGAGAGGCCCACCAGTGGAATATAAACCACCTCATTATATTTGCTTAAAAGCCCTAATCCGACTGCCAGGCCAACCAGGGCAAAAAAAAGCCAGCCTTTACTTTTCCCTGGCCCCACCGGTGGTAAAAGCAGTAACCTTAGACACAAATAGAGCGTAAAAGCGCAAAAGAAGATAACTGCGTTATCATTGTTGACGGCCCCACTCAGAAAATTAAATTGGGGTAGAGTGGCTACGAAAGCGGTCGCCAGCAGGGCTGGAATACGCCCGTTTAAGGCCCATTCCCAACCTTTCCCACCAAACAAAACCAGCCCGGCCAGATAGATTACCAGCAGGGTTCCGGCACCAAAAAGAGTCGAAATCAACCTTATTAGCTGGACTGCGGTCAGGGTATTGGGATATAGTTTGTCTTCGTTAGCATGCTCAAACCGGTTGACACCACCATCGGTGTTAGAAAAGCTAAAGTGCGGGTTGGGCATGGCTCGGTCGAAATCCGAAAGGTCGAGAGGTAACGTAGCAAGCGCACCTAAATAATAGTACAGGGGCGGATGATGGCCCGTTTCAACTGAATTTTTGCCTTCTTCAAAGCTCTGGATAGGTGGGCCGCCCTGGGTCCGAATATGATGGGTGTAGGCAAAGTGGGCCGGTTCGTCCGGCGCTTCCCAGACCGGCACATTAAAGCTATAATTAAAAGTCATAGCGAAATAGAAAGCCAGAACTACCAGGAAAGGCCAGTGTTGTTTTAAAGTTTTCGGCCATTTTCGGCTGTGTTTCTCTGGTTGGACAATATAATCGGAAGCGGCAATTTTTCCGCGCTCTAAAACCCGTACTTTATTAACTAACATCCTCGTCTCATTGCTGCGTTGCCCTGCGAGTAATTCCAACCTGTTATAGTAACCTTGCAAAAATCCAGGGTTGCGAATGAACTGGTTGATTCGGTAAACTACTCTTTACTATTAATGCAAAGAGGCGGTCAGAAGTTGTGGGAGTACCCATTAAATGCCAGTAATGAACTACCGTCACTGGATAAATAGTACCATTATAAGGAAAAGTTGACAAGTTTTATGCAGAATTCACCTGTAAAAGTATCAGTTATAATTCTCTCGCTTTTGTTTAGCTTACTGTTGACGGCTTGTGGCGGTGAGCCTGCTGTTTCAAGTGGCCCTGGCACTACAATAGCCAGTTCCGCCCAGGCTCTCACCACTCAAACACCTACTACCCAGGTGGCGGCAACCGCTATCCAGGTAACGCAAGGAACCGCATTAACAGCTACTATACCGCCAAACGCTTCCGTGACAACTTTGGCCGCCGTTCCTTCTACTGCCGCACCAACTGTCGCCCAGGCGAACCCGACTGCAACCGCTCTGTCCGCTTCCCCAACTCCACTGCCTCCCACTTTTACGCCACAACCGAGTCCAACCCTGGCCCCGCCGACCGCTACCTATAAACCGGCCAACTTACCACCTCGCTATATCGAAGCGCTCAGGACTCGTTTATACAGCGGTGGAGATATTCAAATAGACCGCCTTTATGAAAAAACCAGCGCTTATACGGCCAACCTTATTTATTACAAGAGCGATGGATTACGCATCAGCGGCCTGATGATGATACCAAACGGAGCTAAAGACCAGAAGTTTCCGGTGGCCCTTATCAATCATGGCTACTTTAACCCGCCGGAATATGATAGCGGCTGGGATACTCTACGCGAGTTGCGCTTTTTCGCCCAGAACGGTTATATCACGATTGCCAGCGATTATCGTAATTATGCCCGTAGTGATAAAGGCGATAACGACCGGGAACCCGGTTATACGATTGATATTCTAAACCTGCTCGACGCGGCCAAGCGTCTGCCCCAGGCCGACCCTGCCAAAATGACTATAATGGGCCACAGTATGGGTGGGGAAATTACCCTGAACTCACTAGTCGTCAACAAAGGTATAAAAGTTGCGGCCCTGTTTGGTTCGATGAGCGCCGACGCAGCGGATAACTTTTACGCCCGGTTAAAGTGGCAGGGTGGGGAAACCGCTGAAAAAAGGATTTATGGCGACCCGGCCCAGAATCCCGAAACCTACCGCCAAATGTCACCTTTGACGTTCTTCCCGGATATTACGGCTCCGGTCATCATTCATGTCGGTTCAAATGATACGACTACCCCGCCGCCCTGGTCGGAAAAGATTTACAAGGTTCTGCAGAGTCAGAATAAACCGGCTGAATTTTACACCTATGCCGGGGAAGGTCATTCACTGAATGGGGCGGCGTTTAATAGCGCAATGGCCCGCACCCTGGCTTTTTTCAATAAAGCGCTGGGCCGGTAATAATTGCCAGGATAAAATGGAGAATTAGAAAGAAACTATTGGGTAATCTGCTCTACCATATCCAGGAGGTCCGTCAGGTCAAAGGGCTTGGGCAGGAAGTTATCGGCATTTATTTGGGCGGCAAATTTGGCCGGATCGGTGGCAGCCGTCAGCACAATGATTGGCACTTTCTTGCCGGGCAATTCTTGGTAGATTTTAGCGAATTGCCAGCCATCCACAATGGGCATTCGCATATCCAATAAAATAACATTCGGCTGGTAGGGCGTTTCTCCACTTAAAAGCTGGAGTGCCACCAAACCATTTTCAGCCGTTACCACCTCGTAGCCTTCACCTTCCAGAGTAGCTCTAACAAAGTCCCTGATTGGGGCATCATCATCCACCACCAGTACTTGAACAACTAACTTCATGATTTAGTTATTCTTCCTTTTTCAAGGTTTATTGAATGCAAACCTGTAGAAATCACTGAAAAGTGAATAGCCGCTTTATTATAGCTCGGCTGACCGGAGTAGCTGATGTATAGCAACAAAATCACGATATACCCTCATCGTCAATGAAATAACCTGCACCCAGACCCAACAAATAGCCTTAAAGACAGGAATTCAAAAATGTGGCTTATCGTATTATATTACTCCCCATCAAAGGGGAAGGGTTGGTCAGGGTTGTAATTTAGCAAAAGCAGGATTAACCTAAAACCATCCCTAAGTAGAAATATTCGGTTTTATGTAAAAGTTGCTCTCAGCGGCAGACACAGCCAAGTAGATGTTACGAGTATAATTACCTTTTTAATAATTGTCAATAAAACAAATGGTAGTTGCAGTTGACATTACAATCTTCGTTTGCTTACTCAAAATGAGTTGGGCTATCGACCACTCGACCAGGAACAAGCTCAAGGGCCATTTCTTTACAACCTGGATAGCTTACCAGAACGAATTATTTTTAAATAAAGCTTGCTTCCAGGACAGACCAGTGGTGGCTACTCTTATTTTTGAAGTAGTCCACCATACCTGTCTACAAAGCCTGGCTATTTTTTAGCCAGTAGAACACTATACTGAGCATAATGAAAGGTAAAGGAATCATTTCCTTCGGGTACAGAAAAGACAAAGGTTGCTCTATTACTGGGCTTTTTACCCGTACCACCGCTTTGTGGGAAGGCTGTGTCCACTGTGTAAAAAGTTGCCTTTTGAGAGGTATTGGTCAGATAGACCTCACCCGCTTCACTGGCCCGCAAATGCTGTATAAAGTCACGGTCAAATGCGACTGTAACAGCCACTAGCCGCTGACCATTTTGCGCTTTGGTGGGGTATCGCCCGACTCCTTTGAAAGAGGTAGGGCTGTCCACCGAAACGATTTCAAGGGTTTTAACCAGGTCTTTACTATCGGCTTTGGTTTGGTTTTTCGCACT
Source organism: Chloroflexota bacterium (assembly GCA_043727245.1). Taxonomy (GTDB): domain Bacteria; phylum Chloroflexota; class Chloroflexia; order Chloroheliales; family Chloroheliaceae; genus 54-19. Next base: position 17,580 of record JAYSYV010000404.1, read on the forward strand.
GGCTTCCTGATTGTTAGCCAGGGATAAAGTCAGCAATAAGGTAATCAGGGCCAGACTACTCAGCCCGGCCACTAGTAATGCCAACCTGGGGCGGCGAATTTTAAATAGCCGCACAAACTTAATGTGTTTCAATTTAGCTTCTCTTTCTTCTTCTAGTAGCACTATACGTTAACCTGGACTGAATTGGTGGCAATCACCCGACCACTCAGGTCTTTAGCCGTAAAGGTTATGGTATAAGGCCCTTTGCCATTCCAGGT
>JAYSYV010000405.1:0-1884 GCA_043727245.1 Chloroflexota bacterium
GTGCGGAGCCGGGTTGAGGAGCATTTCGGCGAAGAAGACCTGCTGGCCGACAAAGGCTACACTATCAAGAAGGTCAAGGATTTCGTGGGCGATTTGCTCTATGCCCAGGTCAAACGGCGACCGGTCGTAATGCCGCTAATTATGAAGATTTAAGGCGTTAAACGTTGCATAAAGTGCAGGTTTGAGGTGAACACTAATGCAGATTACGGAACTGGTAATTTGCTTACTTCAACTGAGGCAATTATATTAGGAGGGTATTATTTATGGGGAAATAACTACCCAATTACAGAAAATTGCTTCCCGTAACGCGCAAGCATTAGAAAGACTCCATGATTCGTGAAAAGGAAACTTCACAATTAACTCCGGCTTACCAGCCCGGTCCCTGGCTGCTCATCCTGGGAATTGTATTAATTGCTTCCAACCTGCGCGCTCCTATTACGGCTGTGGGGCCGGTAGTTAAACAAATCCGGCAGGACACCGGCCTCTCCAACACCTTAACCGGCCTCCTTACTACGCTGCCCCTGCTGGCTTTTGCTATAATTTCACCTTTTGCTCCCCGATTGGCTCGCCGATTTGGTATGGAACAGACCATGCTGGGCGGTCTGGTAGTACTGGCGAGCGGTATTCTTCTGCGAGCGCTGCCTTACGAGATAGCGCTTTTTGGCGGGACAATCCTGTTAGGGATGGGAATTGCTATCTGCAATGTGCTGCTGCCGGGTTTCGTCAAGCGCGAATTTCCCCAGAAAGTCGGGATAATGACCGGCTTATTCATCGTGTGCATGGGTTTAGGGGCATCTATGGGGGCCGGTCTGAGTAACCCGCTGTCCCAGGGAGCCGGTTTTGGCTGGCGCGGTATGCTAGCATGTTGGGCTGTTCTCACAGCAATAGCTATCGTGGTCTGGCTGCCCCGCTTGCGCTCCCGGCATCTTCCGAGTGCAAACAGTACGGGCGGATCCCTCACACCCGGCGGTAAACTGTGGCGTTCCGGGCTGGCCTGGCAGATAACCCTGTTCATGGGTTTACAATCGTTGATTTTTTATGTGATAGTCGCCTGGCTGCCTGAGATGCTCAACCAGTGGGGTTTGGATACCGTGACTGCCGGTTGGATGCTCTCACTGTTTCAACTGGTCGGCCTTCCAGCCTCGTTTATTATGCCGGTTCTGGCCGGGCGCAGCTCTAACCAGCGTTGGCTGGTTATCATTACGGTAGTGTGTATGGTCAGTGGTTTTAGCGGTCTGCTGTTGTTGAATACAACGCTGCTGCCGCTCTGGATTTTGCTGGGAGGCTTTGGGTCAGGCTCGACCATCAGCCTGGCCCTTACTTTTTTCGTCTTGCGTTCGCATAACACCCACCAGACTGCCGAACTCTCAGGTATGGCCCAATCTATCGGCTATTTGCTGGCGGCGACCGGCCCCACTTTATTCGGATTCATTCACGATGTAACCGGGAGTTGGAGCCTGCCGCTATTCCTGCTGATTATCTTTTCGATATTGCTCTTGTTTATGGGCATCAAGGCTGGCAGTCCGGGCTATGTCAGCGAAAAGCCTCTTTAACCGGCGCGACCTTTCGACTTTTTCGGGAAACGGGCCTGGTGAAATCAAGCTGCCGCTTTAAATAACCTGGCAATAACCGGAGCGGTTGTTTTCAGCCCGAAAGGTACGTTATATGACAGCAAATCCAAAAATTGTTTATGTAGGCTGTCGGGCGAACGTCAACCGCAGTTTTATCGTGGCACAACTGCTACAAAAGTACATCGGGGAAACTTCTTTGCCGGTGTTAGTCACATCTGGTGGAGTGCAGGTGAACGAACGCGCCCGCAATATGGCCTATTACTCAGGCCAGTTGCCCCAATTCGTGCGGGCTTTGCAGCGGCTGGGGCTTGAT
>JAYSYV010000406.1:0-1884 GCA_043727245.1 Chloroflexota bacterium
CTCCCCGGAGCTTAAATTTAAAGAAGCGGCCAATTCAACCAGACGGGTAATTGTTGCAAGGTTGGCCGGTGAGGTTGTCGCTTTGTCTTTCGGTAGGAAAGAAGCAGAATTTTTCCGGCCCGGTAGCTTGTCGGCCAGAGAAGCGCCTTGTCCACTTCCGATTAAGGCGGTCTCATAAAACAACCGTGGGGCCAGGTACTCAATTAGGGTAATTGGGTATCTTTTTTGGGTGAGCGTTTCCGGGTGTTCTTCCCGCCACCGGATAAGGCTGGCCCAACCCGGTAGCTGGGCAAGGTGACGGGTCAGGTAAAGGGACCAGTCCGCCTTTGGTATCTCCTGTTCCTCTAAAAGCAGTTCTAAATCCTGGGACGCTTCGCCGTGCAGCGTTTGTAACTTTTTTAAGAAATCCGGGCGGAGATAACCCGGTATTGAAGGGTCCAGCCCGGCCAGCCTTTTCCAGCACGCATAAAAACCTTGCTCCCGGCCCGGTAAGGCCCAGGCAGCCTGGCCTTCGTCCAGGAAGGCAGCGCACCATTTAATCATGCGCCGGTTGACCATGCTCGTTACCGTTTGCCCATCATTAGTAAAACAACGTTCGCCCAACGTTTCAACTCTGGCAGCTATCCCGGTGGCTCCTTTCTCATCCGGCGCGTCCGGCAGGCCGAGCGTTTGTAATTTCCACGATACCGCCTGCCAGAGCTTGTCGTTTTTCTTTTGTGTCTCGCTAGGGTTCTCGCCCGCCAGTAGCCAGGTGAGATAAAGTTGCGTGACCCGAATTTCTTTATTTCCAAGCGGAAGGGTCAGCGGCAATCCCTGGTTGTTTAACGCGGCTGCAATTGAAACTTCGAGGTCGGGGGTAGTTATCCGGCCTTTCGAGAAAAACTGGCGGTAAGTCGTCAGGGAAAGATAACCCTGAGTGCCCCGTAAATCCTGGGCGAACTTTATGGCCTGCGAAAAGGGTAAATGTTCCAGACCGCCCAGACCATTACTGGCGATAAAGCTGCTAATCGGCCAATAAGGAGTAATGATGCGGGCAGCTTCCTCTACACATTGCGCCAGGTAATCACTCTGCCTGGTCTGCTGGGGCCAAACCTTTTCGGCATTTATAATTCCCAAGATGTACTCCTCTTCTTAAGGTATGAATTGCCGGCTCAATGTGTAAAGTTCCGGCTTGTTTGCTAAAATTGGCTCTTGAAGTACCCTGCTTAACCCGCCCAACTCTTTAAAGGTCGGACAAAGAAGACTCATTTGCCATAACCGGCGAACAGAACTCGTACATACAAGTGAGTGAGGAAACGGTCCAACCAGGCCGGTCGCCATGTTTTTGTTTTAAGCAATACCCCCACAAGGCCAACCAGACCAAGCCCTGCTCCAACCACTAATACCAGGGTGGGTGCCACTACCGGGGCCGGGGCTACAGCAGTTACAAAGAAAGTTTCAACTTCATGGGTTACTACAAGGTAGAGAAAAATGAAACCGGCCGTACCTGCTAACAATACCCCTAAAGATAACCGTCCTAACTCTGATAGGGCATAAATCACGGTAAACCAGACAAAAGCTAACAGGATAGTTCCGCCATTGACCGGCCAGCCAAATATGCCCGGCCCAGCGAGCAGCAGTAAAGCGGCGAGGGAGCAGACTAATAGAAAGCGACTGGTCCACCGCCACCCTTCAGTAGCACCAGGATGGTACGTCCCGGCGATATGCTCGTAAAACGTCTTACGCTGGATAGCGCTGCCGGAGTTCAAGAAAAGGGTTGCTTTGAATAAACCGTGCGCTATCAGGTGCAAAGTTGCCAGGGCAAACGCGCCCAAACCACACTCGATTATCATGAAACCCATTTGTCCCATCGTGGAGTAAACTAACTTTCCTTTGACATCGTTA
>JAYSYV010000407.1:0-5939 GCA_043727245.1 Chloroflexota bacterium
GGAGCCGAAGTCTATGCCACGGTCTTTGCCTTTGCCGAATCGCCCCTCCAGAAAGGTCTGCTCTGGGCCGGGTCGGATGATGGGCTGCTGCACCTTAGCCGGGACGGTGGAGCTAACTGGCAAAATATCACCCCGCCGGATTTGCCGGAATGGACCCTCATCAGTTGTATCGAGCCTTCCCCGTTTGAGGCTGGTACGGCCTATGTAGCAGGCACTCGCTACAAACTGGACGACTACCACCCTTATTTGTATGTCACCCGCGATTTCGGCGCAACCTGGCAAAGAATTGATGACAATTTACCGGAATACGATTTCACCCGTGTAATCAGGACCGACCCGGCCCGCCAGGGTTTGCTATTCGCCGGGACCGAAACCGGGGTATACATTTCCTTCAATGACGGTAAGGACTGGCAACCGCTCCAGTTGAATCTGCCGGTTTCGCCGGTCTTTGAGTTGCTGGTCAAGGGGTCGGATTTAATCGCCGGGACTCATGGTCGTTCGATCTGGATTCTGGACGACCTGCAACCTCTACGCGAACTGACCGAAGACATCAGTGAGGAACCGGCCCATCTGTTTGCCCCGCGCGACACGATACGGGTCTTACCGGGTGTAGAGTGGAGCAAGCCCGTTGAAGACAAGACCAATTACTTTACTCATGGGGGCGGAGCCTATTTAGGCCGGACCACGCCCGATGGCGAAAAGATTAATAGTTACCTTGATGCGGGCGAGAATCCGCCCAACGGGGCCATTATTACTTACCGGCTGGATAAAACACCCTCAGAGCCGCTGCTACTGACCTTCAAGGATGCCCAGGGCCAGGAAATTGCCAGTTTTTCGAGCCGTAAATCGGATGACCCGGCTATTTCCAAGGAACGTCGAGCCCCGGCCCAGAGCGGCTGGAACCGGTTCGTCTGGAATTTGCGCCACACCAGCGCTACCAAAATCGAGGGGACCGACCCGGCAGCAGAGGCCACTATCGAAGGGCCGATGGTCGCACCCGGTAACTATACCGTAACCCTTAAAGCCGGGGGAACCGAACTTTCGCAGCCTTTCAAGGTGGTAAAACCTTCCAATCTACCGGCCACCCAGGCAGACCTGGAGGCTCAACACGACCTGTTGTTACGCATCCACCACCAGCTAAACCGGACGACTCAAAATATTAACCGGATGCGCGGCTTGCGTAGCCAGTTAGAGGGCTGGTCTAAACGGGCCGCTGAGCTTAAAGAGACTCCTGAACTGGTCGAAGAAGCTAAAGCTCTCAGCCAGAAAGTGCTGGGGGTTGAGAAAACCTTGCTAGTACCCGATTTACGGGCCGGGTGGGCCGATGGGATTAACAACGGCAGCAGGCTATTCGAAAAATTAGACGACCTGACCGGAGCGGTTGCACTGGGAGATTACCGGCCGACCGATGCCGCCGAGCTGGTATTCCAGGAGTTGAAAGAACAAATCGAAACGCAACTCGCGATTTTCCACAAGTTGCTCACGGAAGAACTGGCCGGCTTCAACCAGAAGTTAAAGGCAGCACCGGTAGGGCTTATGCTGGCCTGATTTAGCTTTTTGGAGAGTAGATTTGGAGGATGAACAAGTTTATTTAGAAAGAAGAGGTTTTTAGATATGCAAGAATTATTCCCACTGGTTGGAGGTGCTGTGATAGGGAGCCTGGTGTTGTTAATCCGGCTCATCCCGGTACGCATCGTGGCCTTCCTATTAGGCTGTCTGCTGGTCGGGGTGGCGGCAAGCTGGTTGAGCGGTGAACTGGAAGAAAGTTTTAACTTTATTTCGGTTGATATGCTATTGGCCTACCTGGGCGGGGTGGTGGCGGTTGTGGTGATTACCGCCTTACGGCATACCTCATTTGGGCGCAACCTGTTTAATCTCGATAACCAGGGCAACCGGAAAATTTAAGCTTTTATGGCCGGGGAATTAGCCTGGACCGAGTTGAAAAACTTATATTCGGCCTGGCCCAGTAATTCCCCGGCATTTTCATAAGGCTCAAACCGGAACGGTGTCTGACTTTCATAGATTTTGATACAATTGCGCCCGCCGGTTTTGGCCTGGTAAAGAGCCTGGTCGGCCAGGTGCATAAGTTCTTCGCCTGTAACAGCATGTTCGGGGTAAACCGCAATCCCGGCAGAAAAAGTACTACGCAAAGTAGCATCGCCCACGTTAACCTGCAAAGCTTCAAAGGCTATACGCAATTGCTCTACCCGGTCATAGGCTCTTTCGATGCTAATTTCCGGCATAACCAGGACAAATTCTTCTCCGCCATAACGGCAGGCAATATCCGAAATCCTGGTCTGGTCTTGCAATAATGCGCTCAAAGCCTGAATTATAATATCGCCGGTCTTATGGCCGAAGGTATCGTTAATATTTTTGAAATGGTCTATGTCAATCATAACCAGGCTCAGATAGCCGCCGGTACGTTCTACCCCGGCTATTTCGCGGTGCAACGTTTCATCGAGGTAGCGCCGGTTATACAGGCCGGTTAAACGGTCGCGGATGGCATCGTCTCGCAGTTTCGATTGTAAAAGCTCAATCTCCACCAGCCTGGCTTGCAACTGCTCATTCGCCAGGCTCAATTCTGCGGCGACTTGCTTCTGGTCGGTAATATTGCGTAACAGGAACAACCGCCCCAGGGGTCGAGCTTGATTACTTTTCAGCGGAGTAACGACTAATTCGTAAAATTGAGGGCGACCGCTATCATCCAACCTTATTTCAGCCCGTTCAATAGTTTCTTCCTGTGATTTTTGCTGTAAATCGGGGCAAGCCTTGAATATCTGATCCATTGGGAGACCGATAGCCAGAACCACTTCCGGCTTAAAGCTATTCTGAGCGGCCTGGTTATAATCTACCAACCGATTATGGGGGTCAAAGACCAGCATCAAATCCTGGACGGTTTCGATAACGGTGCTGCGAGCTATGGGGGCCAGGTCAAACAACTGGTAGCGAAAAAGAGCCCAGGCCATCAGTATACCGGCAATAGAAAAAGTGGCCGGGGTAAAGTTAAAGCCACGCACCGGCGAAATATTCAGGTTAAACAGGAAATCGGGGATAACCGGAAGGAAGACGCACAAAAGCATCGTGATGGCTTGCCGGTAATAGAGGTTGCGCGTATCCCGCAAAGCATGGATTAAGAAAGCTACACTGGCCGCCTGAACCAGATAGCCATAAATAACGTGGACATAGAACCAGGGGCCATTTTTGAATAGGAGAACCGGGAAGGGGCTGCTATTATCAATCTCGAAGCTATAGCGTAGAAGCGTATGCTGGCCCATGGTCCAGGTCAAACCAAGAATAACCAGGGGCGGCAGCAGCATCAAGGCCAGCCAGTAACCCTTGATTAGGTGTTGTTTCCCGACCAGTATAGAAGTCATTGCCAGCCAGCAGATAGGGGTCAGCGCCGCTACGGAAATGCGTACCTGCAAATAGAAAAGCTTGAGTTCCAGGTCGCCCGTTAGAGTATCTAACCCGGCCACCAAAGCCCATGTCCCACACAAAAAGATGACGAGACAGAATGGAACTATTCCTTTAAATTGCCGCAACCGCCAGCTATAAAACCCCAGCAAATAAGATATGAATGCTGCTAAAAACAGTGGCACGGCGTAAATGGTAAAACCTGGCATAGACTGTATTCTATTTTATTCACTATAGGAGCCTTACAGTACACTCTTATGTAGATATTATCATGCATTAAGCTTTAAACAATAGTACTTTATGTTACAAGTTTATTTCAGCTTGTTGCCATTTTAGTCCAAAACGCCGCTTAACTTATCTTTTGAGTTTACCCTTTAGTGATATATAAGCCTGCTGATTATTACTGATAAACAAACTAACTACTCTTCAACAAAAAGCCGGGCTAAAGCTCTGATAGTGGCCGGTGGATCGCCATAGGTAGCCACCGAAAGTGGAGCATTCTTGAACAATTCCAGGTCATAAGGTTCGCGAGCCGCCGCTAAAACCACCGGCAGATTACCGGCCTCAACGAGGTGTTTGACCAGCCGGGCCTGGGCGGCATAACGGCGGGTCTGCCGAATTACTATAAACAGCAAATCGCTTTGGGCGACCCAGGCGCAAACCCGGTCAATATCCGGCGGGTCAAACGGCGCTAGAGTCCATGCTCGACTTGCGCTACCAGGCGTGGCCGCGAAACAAGTTGAAACCGAACTTGCGGAAAATAAAGCTTGGTAACAAGTATGGAATTTTCTTCTTGAGACATAGTTTGTTGAAAAATTTCTGGTAAATATGATGTCTCATTCTACACTATTTTAAAAATTTTTTGAAACGTTCACCGAATCAGCTTACCGGCTGCCACCGAGGCAAAAATTTGTTCAGCGGGAGAGATAGTGGCCTGGCCGTTCGTGACATCGGTAATCAAGTTAAAGTATTGCTCAAACTGGTCTACCTGCACCAGGGCCAGCACCGCCACCCGGTCCAAATATTCGATATGGTCAATGAAGTAGCCGCCCTGCAAAGTTTCGTTCTCGACCCGGCCCAGCCAGGTGTAATCAATTTCGACCCTGACCACCTGAAAAAGCGAGCGGGTAACAATACCCCCTGCCTGTAAAGCTGCCCCGGCGGTCTGCCCGTAAGCCCGAATCAAGCCGCCAGCCCCTAAAAGCGTACCTCCGAAATAGCGGGTCACGACTACTACGACATTTTTCAGTCCTTCTTTTTTGATGACTTCCAGGATAGGCCGCCCGGCAGTCCCGGCAGGTTCCCCGGCATCATTCGATTTCTGGATTTCATCGTTGAAGCCGACCTGATAGGCATAACAGTTATGGTTGGCATCCCAGTGCTTTTTTCTAATCCCCTCGATGAATTTGACTGCTTCTTGTTCCGTTTCGACCGGTTGAGCGTAACCGATAAACCGGGATTTTTTTATGATGATGGTTTCCTCACCCGGTCCGCGAAGAGTTCGATAAGCAGTCAACATATAAGGCGGGTTAACTTTCTTATTTTGTATAGTAACCAATATTCGGTAAAATTTAGTCTGGAGGAAATTGTAACATAGCTGAACAGCAAAAACTTGGTGGCTCTATCCAACGCGGGCCTACCGAAATTAGACCGGCTGCACTATAATGGTGGCATGACTAATCAAACTATAACTTATAAACAAAGCCCGGTCGTATCGAACGAGGCAATAAGTGAATTATACAGGCTCGGTTGGGGCAAACCAGGCCAGGTTGTATATGATTTCCAACCCATTCATGAGCGCAGTTTAGGCTTTTTCTGCGCCTATTCCGAAGATAAACTTGTCGGTTATGTAAACCTGTCCTGGGATGGGGGAGTGCATGCTTTCCTGCTGGACCCGACGGTTCACCCGGCCTTTCAACGCCAGGGCATTGGGCAGGAATTGGTTCTCCATGCCCTAGAATTGGCGCGGGAAAGCGACCTGGAATGGGTCCGCGTGGATTATGAACCGCATTTAGACGGTTTTTATAAGGGCTGCGGCTTCGAACCAACCCTGGCCGGTTTAGTTAACCTGAAAGAATGAGTTTATCAGATAAAATTCCCGTCTTTCATAGTGAGAATCCGGTCGGAGCGGCTGGCGACTTTGGGGTCGTGTGTTACCAGGATAACGGTCAGGCCCATGTCACGGCGCAACTGCTGAATCAGGTTCAAAATTTCCTCGCCGCGTTCGCTGTCCAGGTTGCCGGTCGGTTCGTCACCTAATAGTATTGCCGGTTGGTTCGCCAGGGCGCGGGCAATCGCTACTCGCTGCTGTTCACCGCCGGATAGCTCTTTTGGCTTGTGGTTGAGGCGATGGCCCAGGCCAATCATATCCAGCAATTCTTTGGCCCGTTTTTCCGGCTTGAAGCGGCTCCGGTCGTCGAACTGGACCGGCAGCATCACATTTTCCAGGGCGGTCAGGGTCGGAACCAGGTTGAAGAACTGAAAGACAAAGCCGATAGTCCGGTTGCGAACATCGGCCAGCTTAT
>JAYSYV010000408.1:0-1881 GCA_043727245.1 Chloroflexota bacterium
GGTTGCCTTTAGACCAGCCGCAACGTTGATAATTTATCTGCCAGCGTTCCACCTTAAATTCGACAATTTCCTGTCTTGACTTTAGGGGACGTTATAAGCTTCCATTGTGAGATGTATCATTTCAATCAAATCTATCCACACAAGAGTTCATCATCTAGGTTGCGAATAAACAGCTAAACCGAGCCTGGTTTGCTTACGAGGGTTCTCAAAACGTACATTTAAGGCAATCGATTTTTCTCTATAGCCGCAGCAGGGTTTTTGTCGCCAGGCCTTGGTTCACCTGTTTTGAAGTGGAGAAATAAATCCAGGTAGTTTAATACCCCACCATAAATGTTGTAAGGTCATGTAAACTGAAATGCAAACTCGTGTCGGGTGACTTGTTGGTGCAAGGCTTCTATACTTCATTTAGCAAACGCTGTAACAACTAGTCGTCGACAACCAGACCTATCAGGAACCTATTTCATTCCAGGTAAAACTGTATTGCACTCACCTGGTCGGGGAGAACCGCAGCGATTACAGGTCTTTGAACTCAAATTCCTGCCTTCGTAGCAGAACGGAAAGTGTATTTGCCAGGCCAAATTGGTTTAGTTCAAGGTGCCGGGCCACAGCCCGACCCTACAGAAAAACCAGCCCGAAAGGCTTTCAATGTGCATTACATATAGAGCACAAGGGGTTGTTTTAAGGTTAACTGCTGGACTGGTCGGTTCATCACCGCTTAGAAGCAAATTTCTGGTCTGCCAAGCTACCCGGCTTACACCAGTTGTCTGCCGTACAACTGTCCTCTGGCTGGTGGACTCAGCAGCGTTTGTTAAATGAGGCGTAACCGATTTATTTGATGGGAAAACCGAAAGGAGACTTTGGAGATGACTTTAGATAATCAAGCTATTCCCTCAACCGAGGAAGAAATCAACCAGCCATCACGCCTGGGAACTGCCATAACCCGCCGCCGACTGGTCAAGCAGCTCGGAATGGCCGCCGCTATCGGGGGACTGGCGGTAGCTGTCCCGCCGACCTTCGCGCTTGCCAAAGATAATGGCTCTGACAATGACTCCTCGTCCCGCCCTGGGCCTTCTGGTTTTAACGTCCTGCTCTTGCATGGCGCTTATGCTGACGCTTCCAGTTGGAGTGACGTAATAGGCTTACTGCAAAAAGAAGGTCACAATGTCCTGGCCGTCCAGATGCCGCTAACTTCGCTGGCTGACGATGTAGCCGTTACCCGGCAAGCCCTGGCTTCCGCCGCTTTCGCCGGGCCGACTGTTGTGGCCGGCCATTCCTACGGCGGATCAGTGATGACCGAGGCGGCTGCCAACGCTTCCAATGTTATCGGCCTGGTTTTCGCCACAGCTTTTGCTCCGCTTAAGGGTGAAAGTATTCTTGACCTGGCTGGCCGCTTCCCAGCCCCTCCCGCCAACAAATATGTTATTCCATCTTATCGAGATGGTTTCGTCTGGCTCGACCCGGCTTACTTTCCACAAGTATTTTGTTCCGATATCAAGCTAAGGAGGGCGAGAGAATTAGCCGTTGTACAAAAGCCGATTGTATTTAACTGCTTTGCCGAAAAAGCCGGGGCAACGGCCTGGCAAAACCTGCCTTCCTGGTTTCTGGTTTCAAAAAATGACATGCCAATCAATCCCGACCTGGAGCGCTTCATGGCAAAACGTATTGGGGCGACTACGATTGAGGTAGAATCAAGCCATGCATCGCCAGTCTCGCACCCTCGTGAGGTTGCGGGCTTGATTGAGGCTGCGATAAAGCATTACAAAAAAGCCTGGCAGCCTGCCGCAGTAATCGAAATGACTACCACTTATAGACAAAGCGTCTCAATTTAGAACTACAGGTAGTACCCTTTCGGCCAAAATAAGGCTCTCTCCGACAAACTGC
>JAYSYV010000409.1:0-17751 GCA_043727245.1 Chloroflexota bacterium
CGCAGGAGAGCTTGCAAACGGGGCGCTTTTTGTTCAGGCCAGGTAACGCCCTGGATAGTAGCTTCCACGTCGGCGGTTGGGGCATCCCGCAAATCTTCCCAGGTAGCATAGCGGGCTTTCAGGGCGGTATAGGCGGCGGCAGTCTGCGCGTCACGGGTCCGGTGCGAAAGAATTATATCAACCAGCATACTCAGAGGGTCTTTACTGGACCACTGGGCCGGACCATATTTCTCGGTCAGGCGCTGAGTTACAGTCAGGGCTTTGTCGTCCAGGGCCGCTCTATCGCCGGTAGGATAACCATAGGCGGACAGGTTAGCCTTTGACCGGCTCCTCTTGATAATCTCGCCTGGAGTTTCCACCACTAATCCTCACTTACTGCTTAATCTTACCCAAAACCAAAAACCAAAAGGCTTTTACGGCAAACTTTGCGCCAGCAATAAGCTCATAGAACGTGGAAGGGTTAACGTAGAACGAAAGATGAGGGGAGATTAAAGGTTAATGTATCAGGGTGGTCTTCACGTTCCACGTTCTACGAAAAATTCGGCGGTCGTTTCTCGAAAAAGGCGGTCAAGCCCTCTTTGTATTCGGGATGCCAGGCGGCAGCTTCCTGCTCCAGCGCCTCATATTCAAGGGCGGCAGATAAATCGTGAGTCAGGGCGAAATTGAGGGCGCGTTTAATCCGGCCCAGGGTTTTAGGAGGTGCGGCAGCCAGTTGCCGGGCCAGGGCGTGCGTTTCAGTCATCAGGAGGGCCGCCGGAACGACCCGGTTGACCAGGCCGTATTGCTCGGCGGTAGCGGCGTTCAGTCGTTCTCCCAGCAAGGCCAGTTCAAAAGCCCGCGCCAGGCCAACCAACCGGGGCAACATGAAGCTGCTGCCGCTATCCAGGCCCAGACCCACCCGCACGAAACTTTCAATGAAAGTGGCATTATCGGCGGCTACCCGCAGGTCACAGGCCAACGCTAGCGAACACCCGGCCCCGGCGGCGACCCCGTTGATAGCCCCAATGACCGGTTTAGGCAGTTCCCGGATAGCCTGGATGAGTGGGTTGTAGCGCTGCCGCAAAGATTGGCCTAGCGAGGGCGGTTCACCCCCTTCTTCTTCGACAAAAGAGCGGCGTTCCTCCAGGTCTTGCCCGGCGCAAAAGCCCCGGCCTGTCCCGGTCAGGATAATACAGCGCACTTCCGGCTGAGTCGCTTCTTGCTGAAAAACTTCCAACAATTCTTCCAGCATGGGAACATTCAGAGCATTAAAAACCGCCGGGCGATTTAACGAAACGGTTAAAATCCCGGCGGTATCTAATTCAGTCTGAATGTAAAGCAGACTCATCGTTTAAGTCTGGAACGGTAAAGGCATTGGCAGCATATCAAGAGCCGCTTGCAGCACAGTCCGGCGGTCCATAAAATCAGTGCAGGCTCCCAGTTCCAGCGTGTGGCACTTGTCGTCTTCGTACTTAAAGCTTTTCCAGCAAGTCCGGCAGCTTTCGCCGCGTGGGAAAGGCGCGACCAGTCCCCGGCCAATCCGGCGGTCATAAGGCCCGGTAACTTCCGGGTTGGTCGGGCCAAAAATTCCAATCCAGTGGGTTCCGACCGAAGCGGCAATATGCAGCAAGCCGGTATCGACCCCAATCGCCAGGCTGGACTGTTCCAGCAGGGCCGCTACTTTGTCTAGCGTTGTCGAAACCCGGTGAACCGGGCGGCGGGCGCGTTGGGCAATCGCTTCAAGTTGTTCGCTCTTTTCTGGGCCAAAGAAAAGCGGCTGATAACCGCGCTCCTGCAATTTATCGTTCAGGTAAGCCCATCCGGCCACCGGCCACTTCTTGATAAGCATATTGCTTTCAGGGATGAGAGCCACTATCGAACCTTTTTTAAGGTTATGTTCCTGTATATAATCTTCGACCCATTGGTGAGCTTCCGGCAAGACTTCCAGGTAGGGATAGCGCTCTTCCTGGGGAATGACAATGCCCAGTTCTTCTTCCAGAGCGTTTGCCAGGCAGTCTAGAGTATGGACCGCGCCGGGACGTGGGGGAGTCTGGGGAGTCCAGTAATGTGGGAAATCCATGTTCTTTTCCCAGAGCCAGATAGTGTTAATAACCAGGTCTATATCGCTGCCCATCTCGCGCCGGATAATAGGGCCGACCAGGCGAGCCAACACCGACTGGGGAATAAAATGGCGTAAAGTCTGGGCTAAGGGTCCGGGTTCTTTATTAAACCAGGATGGCGTGACAATTTTAACCGGGTTAGAAGGTGGGATCAGGTAGTTGGCATAAGCCGAAGCCGTCACACTAATATCGGCCCCCGGAAAACGCCGAGCAATCGCCGACAGCAAGGGCTGCATATTTACAAAATCACCGATGCCGTCGGCAAAAGGCAGTACCAGGATTTTCTCAGGCGCGGCTATGGCCGCGTTTTTAAGCTGGGTCACGCTATCTTTTCCCTCTCGACCGGTGACACCCAAATGCCGGTCCTGTCCTTCACATTCAATTCAATCAATAGAGCTCTCTCCTGGAGTTAGACCTTTCGGTAGTGTATCTAACCACTTTTCCCAAGCAGCATTAAATTATAACAAATCCGTTTGCCGAAAGCTTCCTACTTTAGACTAATTATTCCAGGCCATTTAGCGGCCCCAGGTTATTCCGCTGGTTCCATCCAGATTCGCGCCGGAACTAAGCTGCTGTGCGCTGCCATCCGGCGTTCCGTCAGACTTAAATTTAAGGGTGAATATTTCAAAACTGCCCTCTTTAAGGGCCAGGAAAGCCAAACTTTTACCATCGGGCGACCAGGCCGGATAGCGGCTGGACTGATTACTGAGCAGGAGCGGGCTGCTACCATCGGCTCGCATCAGCCACAGTTCGCTGAAATTACCTTTTCGAGCTACGTAGGCAATAAAGTTGCCATCGGGCGATACTAACGGGTCGTAAGCGCCATCAGGTAGATTAGTCAATTTGGTAGAAGAACGGTCCTCCGCGCTTACACTGTAGACCTGAGACTTGCCATTCTCGAAAGCAGCGACAACAAACCCGACCCCTTTAGGTAAATAGCTGGGCCTCAGCAGACCACCCTGCCCAGCCCCCAACTTACTGACCGATTGCCGGTTGAATTTATTGGCAGTCGTTGACCACAAAGCGATGTCATCGGTCCCCACATCACTCAAAAAGGCAATTTGTGTACCATCAGGCGACCAGGCCGGGCTGAAAGCCCACAAGGACGAGCCGATAAAATCCGGCGAACGGGGAATGCCGCCTCCCTTGTAATTACTCAAATTGCGGGCATTAGTACCATTCGAGTCGGCCAACCACAGGTCGGAAAAAGTCTCATCCTCCCGGATAAAGGCTAATTTCGCGCCATCCAGGGAAAGGGCAGGCTGGATTAGGTGGATATTATTGCCCTGAATAGACGAAGCGCCCGGCTCAACCGGTAAACGAGCGGCCTTATCCCCCCTCCAGGACCACAAATAACCCTGCCGACTGAAGACGATTTGCCCGTCAATGCTGCCGCCCCGCAAGTTTTCGCCCCGATCAGGCGTGGAGGTAGCGGCTGTGCCAGATACCACCCTGGCAGGAATCGTTACCAGGATTATAATTACGCCCAGCAATCCCAGCCCAAGAATAGTGCCTATAGCAATGTAATGATTTTTCACTAGTAAAGAATCCTGTTTGAAGCATGGGCCACTGGCCCAAAGAGTTTCCATGGCTGATTAGCTTAGATTATATCACAAAACCGCCTATCAATAGCATCACTACTATGGCAGGGCGGTTAAAGCTCCCTCCATAAACTTCTTTTGTACCTCTTACCTGATTTTGCAAGAAGAAATATGACCGGCATCAAAGCTGTCCGACCTGCTGCAAAAAATATTGTCAATTATTTGAACACAAAGTGATTTTACAAAGAAAGCAATCGTACAATAAAAGGAGGGGGGCAATTACACTTCATTGGTCTACTGGCTTGTAAATGCGACAGGTTATTGTACAGGGTACAATGCCATAAGTTTGGAGAGGTGGGCCCACCTGGATTCGAACCAGGGATCTGTCGATTATGAGTCGATTGCGCTAACCACTGCGCCATAGGCCCGGATTGTGGTACTCTTAGGAACGAGGTTATTATAAACTATCGAGGGCATATTTTCAACGTCATGTTTAAAATTCGGTTCGGGGTTGCAAAAATCAGTAAATACGCGGTCAAAGAGAGCGGCGATACAGTAGAAATTGTGGAAAGGCCGCTTGATACCAATTTCAACGGCGGTTTTACGGCGGTGCTGGTGGACGGGCAGGGCAGTGGGCGCTCGGCCAAGCAGACCAGCAATTTCGTGGCAAGTCACTGTGTCGAACTGGTCAAGCAGGGCGTGAGAGATGGGGCAGTCGCCAGGGCCGCCAACGACCACTTGTACTTTTATAAAAGCGGCGGCGTTTCGGCTACCCTGAACCTGATTAGCCTGGACTTCGCGACCAATAGCCTGATACTGACCCGCAATAACCCCTTACCGCTCTACCTGGGCCGCTGGGAAAGTGCCGGGGAACCTACCACAGAAAGTGCGGGAGGCAAAACATCTTCAAAAGCCGGGGAATTGAGGCCGGTAGTCCTGAGCCTGGATGAAGAGTCGGTAGAGTTGGGAATTTACCCCCAGGCCAGGCCAGTGGTGCGGCAGTTCGATTTGATGCCGGGTCTGCTGGTGGTGGCTTTTTCGGATGGCATCAGCCACGCCGGGGAACGCTTTAACGCTGGCGAACCAGTCCTGGATGTAGCCGCTTTTACCCGCCAGAAGCTGGAAGCCGGAACTCTGGACGCGGCCCAGATTGCCGATGAATTACTCGAACTGGCGATGGCAGCCGACCGTAGACGGCCCCAGGATGATATGAGCGTGGTTATTTTGACGGTTGGGCCATCTACCGGAACACCCGTGCCACGCCGGATGTCGCTCGAAGTTTGAAGAAAATTACCAGCGGGAGCGACGGGGTTGAGGGGCTAACTGGGGTTGAAGCTTGGGTTGGTTCAGGTTCTCGCCTTCGCGCCAGATTGAGCGAATAATCGGTATATTGAGGTAATCAAGATTGGTCAGGACCACATCTGCCCCGGTAATGCGCCAGCGTTCGGTTGTCGGGCCGGGTACGCAAATTACCTGCATTCCGGCGCTAAGAGCCGCCTCTACGCCATGGCGCGAGTCCTCTACTACCAGGCAATAGGAAGGATGCAGGGCAAAAGTTTCGGCACAGGCCAGGAACGGCATCGGGTTGGGCTTGCTGACATCAATCATGTCGCCCGCCACTATCACATCAAAAACTTCGTCCCAACCAAATTTATCCATCATCAGATAAACATAGTCCCGCACTCCGGCGCTGACCACCGCCAACCGTAATCCATTCTCTTTAAGAAGCTGAAGCACTTCGGTTGCGCCCGGCATTAACTCGATATTTTCCTCGGCCAGTTTCATAAAGATTTCCTGGCGCTGCTCCTGCATAGTCAGGGGGTCTTCGGTCAGGTTAAAGCGCCGCCGCAAGTAATCGGCGTTATCAAAGTCGCGTTTGTCCAGAAGACGGGCCGCCTCAAACTCGTCCAACTGGACTTCAAACCGCCGCAGATAGTGGTTCCAGGCTTCGATTTGCCAGCGTTCGCTATCTACCAGTAGACCGTCCAGGTCCATAATGACCGCTTCAAACATTTGAGAACTTCTTTCTAGTTATCGCCCCTGATTGGAAGGTCCAGAGTAGTTCCTCCAACCGAAAAAGTAGCCGTGGCCGGGTCGTAAGTCGCTGATGGCAAGGCCGGTGCGGCTGAGGAAATCAACCGCTGACCGGGCCGGTAAACTGCCGCTCTGTCCAGCAGGGGTGCGCCTACGGTAGCCCCGGCCATAATTGCAGGGTCCAACTCGACCAGCAGACCATTGACCCAACCGCCAAAGTTTTCTCCGGCTGGAGGTTTAAGCGCTGCCGCAGCCTCACTCACCAGGAAAAGTTCAATTCTGGTCTGGAAAGTTTTGGATAACCCTTCTAATAAAAGAACGTAATCCGGGGCAGTGGGTTCCTGACCGGCGGAAAACCGAATTAGTAGGCGGTCAGGGTTAAACCCAGCTTCTTTAAGCTGAAGGGGCAAGTTATGGGCCGCTGCCAATTCGTTAAACCGCCTGCCTGCCTGGGCTTCCAGGGCGAAGGCAAAACCGGCTTCTGCCAGGTCAGCTTCCCCGGCCATTCCCAGCAGCACCGGCAGAGGGCCGCTCAACTGAGTGGATTCAACCAGACTATCCGGTAGAACTACCTTGGCCGGGAAGGTCACAGAGTCGCGCTCAACCATTACCCAATCGCCTAAATCCGGCGAAAGCGCCCTGGCCTCACAAAAGAGGATTTCCCCGGCGGTCCTGGTGCGGACCCCTATTATACGTTTGCCGGTCTTTTCCAGATTAGACACACACAACCTCGCGAAACGGCTTATAGCCGGGGCAAATGATTGATAAACAGGTCGCCAAGAGCCAACCGAGGGCTGACATTGCTATCCAGTTCGGTCTGGGCGCGGGTCAACCACTGCAACATTTCTTTAATCTGAATCATATCCAGACGGTCGGCCTGGCCTTGCAGAAGTTCAAGCTTGTCCTGGTTGGTGGCATAGTGGGATTGGCCGTTATAAACCAGCAGCAAATCGCGCCACCAGCCCAGCCACAGGTTCAACATGGTTACGACCGAGGCCCGCCGTTCGCCCTGACTGGACCAGCGGGAGTTTAATTCTTCCGAAAAAGCTAACCGGGCCGAGCGTTCGGCTTTCAAAAGAGTTTCCATCTCCTGGATGGCTTCGTCGCGGTCATCCATGTCCTGGTGGGTCTTATCGTAGAAAGTCCGCAGGGCAAAACCAGGCCGACCGACCGAAAGAGCGGCCAGATTTCTAGCCGCTAGCGGAACCGCCCCTCGTGCAACCAGGGCCGTTTCGACGGTTTCGGTCGGCACGGAACGCAATTCAAAGACCTGACAGCGCGAAATAATAGTTGGCAAAATAGCCCGGTCGCTATCGGAAATCAGGATTATCAGGGCGCGGGCGGGAGGTTCTTCCAGGGTTTTGAGGAAAGCGTTGGCGGCGGTGGGTTGCATGGTCGCGGCATCTTCCACGATAAAAACTCGCCAGGGAGATTCGATTGGGGCGCGGCTGATTTCAAGCTGAATCGCCCGAATAGTGTCAATTTTGAGGTTGGCATTGGCCCCGGTCGGGCCGGCTCCGCCATCCAGGCGAGCCTGCCAATCCAGGCCAACCACCGTAACATCGGGGTACTTATCCTCGCGAATCATGCGACAGGCCCGGCAGACTCCGCAAAAGCGAAAGCCGAGCTGGTCACCTATCCTGGCAGGAGGTTCCTGGCAGCATAAAGCCATCACGAAATGGTGGGCCAGGTAACTTTTGCCAATCCCAGAGGGACCGCTAAAGACATAAGCATGGCTTAACTTGTGGCTGTCTATGCTACTTTGAAGCAACCCTGCCGCCCATTCATGCCCGATTAATGAGTCCGGTAAGAGGTTTTCCAGGCTGTCTACCGAAGCGCTATCTTCCCACAAAGCTAGTCTTTCCGTTCGCCAAAAGCCCCAGGAGTCGGCCTATGGAGCGGCTCCACCCGACGCTTAGGCGGCTTCTTTTCAAGAATAGTCGGTTTAACTTCCCGGACCTTGCCATCTTTACCCATCTTCGTACCCGGTTCGAGCGGCGTATAAGGGTTGACTCCCACGCGGCCTTTTTCCTGGGCGGCTTTGATGCGTTCCAGCCGCATACGCTCGCGTTCTTCCGGGGTCAGGCGCGGTTTGGGAGCGTCCGGTTCGGCTGGTTTTATAACGGCTTTTTCCTTAGCGGCGACCTTGCTGCTTTTCTCGCCCGGTTGAATGGTATTATTGAGCAGAGCCGCTCTTTTGTAGCTGGGTAGTTGGGCCAGGTTGCGGGCCTCGGCGGCAATATCGGCAGGCAAAGCTTCCATAATGTAGTCTTCGACCTGCTGCTGCTGCGGAACGGTCATAGTCAACTCGGTTTCCCAGCCCCGAATAGCCAGCTTTAACTGGTCCAGCTTACAGACCGGGTAGCTCATTTCTTCGGCCTGCAAAATCCTGGTGCGCGGCAACATAAAGACTACTACGCCATCCACCGGGATTTCCAGACCCTTCTTGGCGAACCAATCACGCAGCTTTTTAACCTGGTCGTTCAACTCGCGGGTGGGATTGCCGATGCCCGGTTCTCCAACGGTCGCGAAAAATGTTGCCAGACCAGCTTTGCGGCGGTAAACGTCATTTGTCATTTTGTAATCGCCCATCTGGCTACAGGCTTTGATTATCATCAGACCGCCCGGTGTAACCAGCAGGTGGTCAACCGTTATGCCGCCCAGCTTAATCCAGCTATAAAGATGGTAACGCGGCGGAACGCCTTCCAGGGTGCTAGCAAGCAGCTTTTCTTCGCTGGCGATTTTATAACCGCCGACACCATGCCGCCGGTTGTTGAAAGAACCCCGTTTGGAAAGGATTAAACCCAGAATGAGGAAGGGATAACCTAAAAACACCAGGCCAGCGTTACTGGCATTGATAAACAAGATGCCCATCGCGGCGGCCAGTCCGATGATACCGGCCCAGAAAAAGATCCGATTAATCCTTATCTGCCGCTCAACTTCAACCTTATTCGTAACAGAAAGAAGCACTTCTATAACTCCTATTAAAAGCCCAGATACAGGTAAAATTCCAAAAAGACCGGCTTAACTATTATTCTCAAAACGGAAGTCCAACAATTCCACCAGCCGGTGAACGGCGGTCAGGTTGGCCGCTGCCGACCATTTCTCCAGGGTCGGTCTCAAACTCAATTCCCAGCGCTGATAATCCAGGCTGTCGCTGGTAAACCAGGTATTAAAAGCCTCCCGGCTCTCGTAAATAGTCACGGCCAGGAACCGACCGACATTATCACCTTCTTCAACGCGGAAAAGCTTGATAGCCCGGACTCCCTTGACTCGCCCGTATTCGGGAATAATGCCCAGTCGGGTCAGTTCTTCCAGTTCGCGCCCCTGAAAGCCCGCTCGCAATTCCCAAAAGTTGAATGTCCAGAATTCACCAACCGCCATTGTGTCCTCCAGAACTAATAGTCGGTAGCCGGTAGTCAATCGGTTGGTTCAGGCTCACCGCCTACACGACTTATCAGCAAAGATTGAATTTATTTGCGGCTAAATTTCCTTACTGACTCTCCCTAAAAATAACCGCGTCTAACACTAGAGGTTATAAACATAAAGGGAGATGGAGATGTATCATTTGCCCTGATGGTGCTTTCCCACGTATCTTTCTACTGACTACTACTCGCCGCATATTCCTTGAAGATAATCGAAGCGTTCTGCCCGCCGAAGCCAAAGGAATTACTCATCGCGACCTTGATTTTGGCTGGCCTGGCCCGGTTCGGTACATAATCCAGGTCCAGGTCTTCTTCCGGCGTTTCGTAATTAATAGTTGGGTGAATCATTTCATTTTTCATCATTAAAAGGGTCGCTACCGCTTCGATGCCCCCAGCCCCACCCAACAAATGTCCGACCATTGACTTGGTGCTACTCATAGGTATCTGGTAGGCATAATCGCCAAAGACTTTTTTAACCGCAACCGTTTCCATTTTATCGTTGAGGTCGGTACTGGTTCCGTGAGCATTGATATAATCTATATCGCGGGGCGAAAGTTTGGCACTGTGCAAAGCCCGGCGCATCGAGCGGACTGCTCCAAGACCGGAGGGTTCCGGGGCGACCAGATGGTATGCGTCGCAAGTCGCGCCAAAGCCAACCAGTTCGGCATAAATCGTGGCTCCTCGCGCCAGGGCGTGGTCCAGGTTTTCCAGCACCAGGGCCGAAGCGCCTTCCGCCGGTACAAATCCGTCCCGTCCTTTATCGAAGGGACGGCTGGCGGTAGTCGGGGCATCGTTGCGGGCGCTGCTCATGGCCCTCATCACACAAAACCCGGCCAGACCCAACTCGCTGATAGGGGCTTCGCCGCCGCCGCTTAGGATTACCTCGGCATCGCCCCGTTTGATAATTTCAGCCGCTTCCCCGATAGACTGCGTGCTGGAAGCACAGGCCGTAATAATGGTCGTGTTATAGCCCTTGAAGCCAAGTTGCATGGCAATCTGGGCGGCGGCCATATTGGGTAGAATGGTCGGAATGAAGAACGGACTTAACTTCATGCCGCCACGCTCCAACATAGTGCGAACGCCTGCCTCGGTTTCGGGGTAAGCGCAGTTGCCGGTTCCCCAGACCACGCCGTAGTCATCAGCCATATCGCCTTCGATGTCCAGTTTGGCATCCACAATGGCCTGACGGGCTGCCGCCACCGCAAACTGACTGTTGCGGGACATGCGCCGGGCATCTTTGGGGTCAATATGCTTTTTAGGGTTCCAATCCTTGACTTCCCCGGCGATATGGGTAGGGTAGTTGCTGGGGTCGGTCAGGGTCATTTTGGCAATACCGCTCTGGCCTTTTTTCAGGCTGGTCCAGAAGTCTTCCACATTATCCGCCAGCGGATTGACCGTACCCAGGCCGGTAATAACCACCCGGCGAGGCTGCGGTTCTTCCGAGCCAACCAGTAGCGGCTCGGACTGGGTAGTGACGCTAGACCCGGCCTTATGCACAATATCTGCCAGCAAATCATCCAGTTGGTTATCGAAAAGCGACCCCCCATTATCACCGGGAGTACGGTTTTCGGCCTCTACCAAGCTCATTCCCAGGCGGGCCAACCGATTTTTTATCTCAATCAATTCGTTTTTATCAAACTCTGGTTTTTTGTGATCCATCTGGAATTGTTTGCTTACTCCCACTTGTGAATGGGCCAGGTTACAAATTATAACGCTGGCGCGGGCCTTCAAAATGCCTGGCGTTGTGCTGAATTAAAGCAGCCCGGTAGAAATGTCAGATGAAACTCCAGTCGATAATTTCGCAGGAAAGAGGGTAAAACTCTTGAAAAGCGGGTATCTTGACACCTTCCCTTTGCGGTCGGCTTGATAAGCTTTGACAGCCTATGTACCCGCGATTATACTACAACCAACAGGTAATATAAAGTCGAACTCACTGGCCCTCAAACCTTAACCTGGAAGAAAACTTTGGAGCAACCACCCGCCAATTCAAGTCAAAATCCCGACCTCTCTATTGTAGTGGTCAGCTATAACACCGTGGCTCTTTTGCGAAAATGCCTAACGGCGGTCTATGCCAACCCTCACAGCCGTTATAGTTTCGAGCTATTCGTGGTAGACAATGCTTCGGGCGATGGCAGCGCCGAAATGGTTCGGCAAGAATTCCCCCAGGTGAAGCTGATTGCCAACCCGGACAACCGGGGCTTTGCCGCCGCCAGCAACCAGGGATTGGCCCAGGCCCAGGGCAATTACTTGCTGCTGCTCAACCCCGATACCGAGGTGATTGGCCCGGCCCTATGGCAAATGCTAGGCTTTTTAGAGGCGGAACCCCAGGCGGCGGTAGTCGGCCCGGCCCTGGTTTACTCCGACGGCAGCTTCCAGGAAAGTGCTTTCCGATTTCCCGGCCTGAGCCAGATTTTCCTGGACTTCTTTCCCCTGAACTGGCGGCTGGCTCGTTCCCGGCTCAATGGCCGTTATCCGCGCCGTCTTTACAATGGGGAATATCCCCAGGCTTTTGAAATTGATTTTCCGCTAGGGGCTTGCCTGATGGTGCGGCGCTCGGTGGCGGATAAAGTGGGCCTGATGGACGATGCCTTTTTCATGTACATGGAAGAAATTGACTGGTGCTACCGCATCAAGCAGACCGAAATGCCGCAGAGCTATCGCCCGGTAGGGTTGCGCTTCCGGCCAGGCCGCCGTCATCCCAGCCATTGGCGGATTTATACCCTTCCGGCGGCAAAAGTAATCCACCACGCCGGAGCCAGCACGCGCCAGTTTCGCCAGGAAATGCTGGTCCAGCTTTTCCGCAGCCGCAGCTACTTCTATAAAAAGCACTACAGCCTGGGCTTCCAGCGCGTAGCCCGCCTGATTACCGGCCTGGGCCTGGCGGTGAGAAGTATTCAAGCTCTCACCGGGCAATTACGCGGCCAACTCACCCGGAGCGAGTCTGGCGAAAGATTAAGGGCTTATCGCCGTATCTGGCGCTTAAACTAGATTCCTCCATCTACCTCTCCATTTATGGATTTTGTTTAATGAAAAGGCACTGTAGTGACTACTTTACATTTCCCTGCTCAAGGCGCTAAACTTGATTGCTTGAGATAGAGAGTATGGTTATTATACTGCGGCTTGCTTACAACGGAGTCGGAAAATTTTGTCCACAATGAGGAGGAGAACCGCTATGCGAAAACTATGGGTCAAAGCCTGGATGACTTTTGATGGAGTCTTTGATGCGGATACGATGGATTACTGGTGGCAGCCTACTGATAGCCCAGAGAGGCAAGAGTACATCATGGAGCAATACTCCCAGGGTGATATTTATATGATGGGACGGACCACCTATGAGATGCTTTGGCCGGGCTGGTCTACACAGACGACCGGCGATGGGCCGGGGCCAATCCTCAACCGCATGCATAAATATGTAATCTCTACTACCCTTACAGAGGCTCCCTGGAAAGAATCCACTATTATTCGAGAAAATGTGGTGGAAGAAATTGCCAAACTGAAACAGCAACCGGGCAAAGATATAATTATCGATGGCAGCGCGACCCTGGTCCAATCACTTCAGGACACGGGCTTGATAGATGAGTATCGCTTCCTGGTCGAACCATTCATCATGGGCCGAGGTAGACGCTTCTTCCCGGAAGGAACGCCCATGAACAAATTGCGGCTGGTCGAAAGCAAGACGCTCGAATGCGGAACCCTGGCGCTTATCTATCAGCCTGTCGATTCTTAACCGCCTCCACTTTCCGCAAGCTTGCGGATTCGTTCTGACCCAGTTTGTGCGCCCGGACAAAGACGTTCAACTCGTAGGAAAGGTCATTAATGATTCGACCGTGTTCATCGCCTGGAGGTGGACTCACAACTATCTCTATGTCAATTAATTCATACCTGCTGCCATCGGCTGGCAAGTCGAGGTTTTCAAATTCGTCCAGGGTATAGAGCCGTTTCTCCAGGGCTGGGGCCAGTTGGGTCATAATTTTGCTACCTTACATAAAGGCTAACGGTTAGGCATTAAGTCGCCGCCCGTCACCCAGATTTTCTCACCACTGAATTTTTCGGCGGTATGATTCCAGGGGAAGAAGATAATTACCTGGAAATTTACTCGCTCGCCGCTCGGTTCCTGACCGGCCCACGGCCCCTTATGAGTGCCGCTGACGTTAGCTACCTCAAACACACCCTGTGGGCCGATGGCTATATCGGTCATTTTGAAATCAATATCGGGGAAAGCGCCCAGGAAAGAAGTATAAAAAGTCCTGGCCCCGGCGTGGCCTTCCCAGCGCTGGTCGGTCCCAACGACCTCGTAAACACAATCTTCGGCCAGAGTATCAATCAAACCCTGGAGGTTGCGCTGGTCTTCCGCTATCGAGTGGCTCATCCATAGGCCCCGGATTTTCTCGTAGAGTTCGGGAGTAATACGCCAGCGCAGGCGGTCCTGAATACTGGTCTGCGGTATCGAAGATGTCATATTGTTAATCCCCTCCTACATCTTCCGCCTCAACCAGGCGGCTGGTCATTTCGATTTCAACGGAACCTTCCAGGCTGGCCGAGACTCCACAATACTTTTCGTGAGAGAGCTTGATGGCCCGGTCTACCAATTCCTGGCTCAGGTTGTAACCGGTCAGGACATGCTCGACGACAATTCGGTCAAATTTCTTGGGAAGTTCGGCCTCTTCCCAGCCCTTGATTTCCAGGCGATAACCGGTAACTTCCTGGCGCATCTTACGCAAAATGCTGAGTACATCTATGCCGGTGCAGCCGCCCAGGGCCAACATTAACATAAATTTTGGGCTTAGAGCCTTGCCCTCACCCCCGGAAGACTCCGGCGCGTCCAACGAAACTTTGTTACCGTTTGGGTCTTCTGCCTCGAATAAAAAAGGGCTTTGAGTATTCCAGTTTAAGCTAATTTCACGCATTTTATCTTCCTTCCGGTAGTCTAATTGCGGCCCAATAAAACGCGGGCTGGAGCGCCATCGGCATCTTTGATTTTGATGGGTAGCGCAAAGATAGTGTATTCGCCCGGCTCGACCTGGCGCAGGTCAACCCCTTCGACCACTACTACCCGCTTGCCCAGCAGAATGTAATGGGTGTCGGGGCGGGCCGGTTCAAACTCTTCAATCGAGAGGTAATCAATCCCGACCAGTTTGATGCCCCGGTCTACCAGCCATTGCGCTCCTGCCGGGGCCAGGGCAATATAATCGCGCCGGAACTCGGCGGCGCTGTCTTCCCAGATAGCCGAATTGGTGGTCTTAAACAGGACACGTTCGGCTCCGGCGGGCAGACCTGCGGCTTCCAGATCGGACGGGCCGATATGGTGGTCCAGGTGGGTGAAATCCAACACGTAGACCGTCCCGACCAGCGCATCTAAAGGAAACTGGTCAATGCCGGTCGCACCGTCAATGAAGTGGACCGGGGCATCCATGTGCGTGCCGGTGTGGGCGCTTGCCAGGATGCGGGTGATATTCGCGACGTGACCGTGGCTTATTTCGCCGATTTTTTGCAGTTCCAGGGCCGGATCGCCCGGCCAGACCGCCATTCCCGGCGTGAGGTTGACACTGATGTCGAAAAGTTGCTTGAAATTCATCTTTAGCTTTACCTTTTTATAACTTAACTAACGCCGGTACTTGCGCTGCCAGGTGCGGTCTTTGCCGTAACCGGTGTAGCCGCCCCGGACCATAAACCAGGGAATCATGAAAATTATCAGGCCGACCAGGGCCGGAATAATCGGAACGTATTCAAAACTTGGCTCCTTAAATCCGATTAGATAAGCCACCCAGGCACCGATTAAAGCTCCGCCAAAAGCGACCAGGATGGCCCCCAGTAAGCCCAGCGGCGGCCAAAACTTGCGTCTGGCAATCTGCTCGGTAGCAGTGCCGCCGATTAAACCCAACACCAGATAGGCGATCAATCCAACTAATGTAAAAGTCACGCAGCCTTCTCCATTATAATTAGTATCCGATTAGAAATTTACAAACTAGCAATTTTACTTAACCATGAGAATTTTGGGCAATTATAGGATTTCCCCCTCTTTATTATACCACGTCAGCCCATTTCCTTAAAAAAAGAACCAGCCTGAAGCCGGGCCGGTTGGCAGGTTAAAACCAGAGTTTGCAAGGTTAAGAGGCTTAGGCTATACTTATCCGGTTGTTTAAACTAGGCTTAAAGGCGAGGTACAAAATTTGTTTAAGTCCCTGGGAAAGCAGTTGCTGGGCTTCGGCTTAACCCTCTTTTTCCTGGCAATCGTCCTACTGAATGTAAAATTTGAAGAAGTTGGCAAAGCGTTTGGGCAGGCCAACTATTTATATCTTATTCCGGCTATCAGCATCACTTTTCTCGCTTACCTGGTACGAGCCTGGCGCTGGCAAATAATTCTCGAACCGACCAAAAAGGTTTCCTACAGCACTTCTTATTCGGTCATGATGATTGGCTTCATGGCAAATAACCTGTTGCCGGCCCGGATTGGCGAGTTTGTAAGAGCCTATACTCTCGGCGCTCAGGAGAAAATTAGCAAGAGTTTGAGCCTGGCGACCATCGTGCTGGAACGGGTCTGTGATGGCCTGACGCTGGTGGCTTTTATGGGCCTGGCTCTGGTCGCTTTCCCATCGCCAAAGCAATCCGGCTGGACTGAATTTATCGAAATATTCTCGACAGTAGTCTTTGTGAGCGCCATTCTCTTTCTGGTCTTTTTAATGCTACGGGAAAAGCTGGCCCTGCGTCTGGTAAGCTTCTTGATGCGGCCTTTGCCCAACAGGGTGGAGAAAAAAGCCCATAACCTGCTGACCAGCTTTGTGCTGGGCCTCCACGCGCTGAAAAATGGCCGGAGTGTAGTCATCATTTTCCTTACTTCGGCCCTGGTCTGGTCAATGGAAGGGTGCAGCTATTACCTGATGCTGCGGGCCTTTAACATTGACCAGCTAATGAGTCCGATGCAACTGATTGGGGCCGGGCTGCTGCTGCTGGTTTTCGTAAACCTTGGCACGATGGTTCCCAGCGCCCCCGGCTTTTTCGGAGTTTACCAGGCCGCCGCGACCGTTGCCCTGGGAGCCTATGCGGTCAGCAGCGCGACCGCCTTCAGCCTGGCTCTCCTGACCAATACTTTTCAATATGTTATGGTTACGGCGATTGGGCTGGTCTTCTTCACCCGCCGCAATATGTCGTTCAAAGCCATCCGGGCCAATAAACAGACCGGAGACCAGGAGCAAGAAGCTGAAACCGAAGAAGCGGCTACCAGCCTGGGACTGGATGACCCCAATGGGGACGTGAAAAAAAAACCTAGTTTTTCCGCTGCCGATAGCTAAAAATGACGCTGGTAACTTTTTCAAAAGGTCTTACGTCATATATAGAGAGTAGTCAAAAACTTTTAAACTAATGGTCATAACCTCTGGCTTTTGAGGAGAAGCCCGCCGGTTAGCCAGCCTGGGAAGGTCGCAATGGGTTTGATTCGGAAAAGTAATTGGAAATTTTGGCTTGGGCTAATAATCGGCCTGGCTTTCCTGTATCTGGCTTTCAGCGGGCAGGATTTTAAAGAGATCGGGCAGTCATTGAGCCAGGCCAACTACTGGTGGCTGATTCCCGGCCTGGTCTCCTACTTTGCCGGAGTTGGCATCCGGGCGGTACGCTGGCATTACCTGCTGGGGCCGATTCAGAAAGTGCCTATCCGGCGGCTTTTCCCGGTAGTCGTTATTGGCTACATGGCGAACAACGTTTTGCCGGTCCGCATGGGTGAAGTAGTCCGGGCTTATGTGCTCGACCGCCGCGAAGGAGTCCGCAAGACTGTCGCCCTGGCGACTATCGTGGTCGAACGCATCATGGACGGCATTACCATGATTCTGTTCCTGGCGGTGGCCTCGCTTTTCGTAACAGTAAATGCAGATATTCAGGGCATCGAAAAATTAGCCGCCGGGGTCTTCCTGATCGGGATTATCCTCTTTTTTGTGGTAGCGCACAGCCGGACCTGGATGAAACGCCTGGAAAATTTCGGTCTGCGTTTCGTACCCGGCTCTCTTCGTCCCAAAGTGGCCGGTCTGGCCGAGTCGTTCATTGACGGGCTGCAAGTCCTTCGCCAGTGGAAAGACCTTTTAATTGTTTTCGGGCTGTCCGTCCTGGCCTGGACCTGTGAAGCCGGGATGTTCTGGATGGTCGCCCTGGCCTTTAACAACCTGAATCTGAGCGCGGCAGCCATCTTTATGACCGTGGCCGTAGCGAACCTGGCGACCCTGGTCCCTTCCACACCCGGCTATGTTGGTCCGTTCGATGCTGCCGCCAAGTTGGTCCTACAGGGAATTTTTGGGATAGGCACAGTCGCTTTGAGCTACGTTATCCTGCTCCACGCCGCCCTTTACCTGCCGGTAACGCTTTTCGGCCTTTATTACTGGGTCAAAGAGCATTTCTCTTTCAAAGAAGCTGACCAGGTTCGCCAGGAAACTCGTTCCGAAAAAGACGATATTAAACTGCGAGGAACTAATAGCAACAACAGTTTTAATCTGGCGCAAACTCATTCCGAGCCGCAAACTGCCTCTATCCCGGTCAAAAGTTTAAGCTCAAAAAAATAGGAACTTAAAACCGGAATTCTAAGGCATTTCTAGCGCTATTATAAAGACTTCACTCGTCTTTACGGTGGCGCTTTTAATTTTGGCAATGTTATAATTAGAGTTGTGGGAG
>JAYSYV010000410.1:0-5926 GCA_043727245.1 Chloroflexota bacterium
GGGACGCTTTGCCGCAGTTTGAGCCGGAAATAGAAGCCGCTCCACTTGAACTGGTCGCCTCCCAACTCCTGACCGCCGGTTAGAGGCATTAGTCAGTGATTTTCTGTAACGCTGCTCAGTTGTCAATTTGTAAACCGTTTTCCATCAGATATTGAACCTATTACCGGCTAAGAATTGGCTACTGATCACTGGCTACTCAGGCGGGGTTTGACAGGAAAATTGGCGGGTGTTAAGCTTGCCTTCGAGTTGGCCTTGCTAACCCAACCGAACCTAAATAACAAGGAGTTGTTAAAAATGCCTGTCGCTACTTACGAAGCGCCTTCCGCCAATACCCGGTTGCGTATTCTGAATAAATATAAAAATATTGCCATGGTGGGTTTGTCCAACAATCCCTTCCGGCCAAGCCATTTTGCCGCCATCTATATGTTGGCGAACGGCTACAACATTATCCCGGTCAACCCGGCCTGCCAGGAAATTCTGGGCCGCAAATGTTATGCCTCTTTGCGAGATATACCCGAACAGGTTGATATTGTGGATGTTTTTCGCAAACCGAGCGACGTGCCACCCCTGGCTGATGAGGCTATCGCTGTCGGAGCGAAAGTACTCTGGTTGCAACTGGGCGTAATTAATGAGGAAGCCGCCACAAAAGCCCTTGAAGCCGGGCTGGAAGTGGTAATGGACCGCTGCGTCAAAATCGAACATGCCCGCTTCTTTGGCGGTTTGAACACGATTGGTCTCAATACCGGGGTTATTAGCAGTCGCCGGATGACCTTATAAGAAATCGTTAAACGTTGAACGTGGAATGGAATTAACGGCAAGAGTTAAAGCCCAGGCTAAAAATTATCATTGAACCATTAATATTGTGCTAAGTTGGCATTTTTATATCTCCCATTAAACGTTTTACGTTCAACGAATTACTTGAATGATTAGACTTTGAAAGAGTTAAGCCACTCTCAAACAGTCCCGGAACCTTCCCCTGAAATTTCGGTTTTACCCGGTACACCGGTCCTATCTGCCTCTCCTGAAGGGGCTTTTTGGATCCGGCTCTTAAAGCCTGTCCGCCAGGAAGTTGCCTGGCTGCTAAGAGGTTTTAGCGCGTGGCCGCTGGCGGTCCTGCTGCTAATTTCAGCGTTGGGGCTGACCCTGGCGTACCAGGCTCCGCTCGACTATACCTTTAACCTGGGGAGAGGCAACACCACCGACTTTCTTTACCTGCAAAGTTTTAATCCACCGGAGGCCAATTCGGAATTTACTTTTCGCTGGTCCACCGACGAAAGCTATTTGCGGTTTCCGGGTATTGGCCGCTTACCCTCTGCCCAACTGGACTTATATATGCAGGCGGGAGGCCGTCCGGCTACTTTGCCCTTGCCTGAAGTCCAGCTCTGGAAGGATGACCAACTGCTGGGCGAGGTAAAGGTGCGGCCCGACCAACCGCGTTATACTTTTAACTTCCGCGAGGAAGGCAACCTGTTCAAAGGCAGCCTGATTCTAAAGCTTAAAGTGCTAAATCCCTTCAAGGAAGCCGGTCACGACCTGCCGTTAGGCGTGGTTGTTTCTCAGGTGCGGCTGACCGGCGGAAGCGCCGATGGCCGCCCGGTCATTCCTTCGCTGGCCCATTTTACTTTCTTGCTGGCGGCCCTGATTGCGATTTACCTGGCACTGGTCCGGTCCGGTTGGAGTCCAAAGCTGGCTGCTTCCATCGGCGGGGTTGTTGGCCTGGGGGCAGTTGTGAGCCTGGCGGCGTTCCGGCTGCAATTTACCCCGGCGGTTGAAGAACTATTTCTTACCACAATCCTGGCTTATCTGTTATTGGTGCTAGGGTTACGCACGACCGGCTGGTGGCTGGCCCGGCGCAAGCTGGCTTTCCCGGTCGAGCAGATGCGCTGGCTGGGGCTGCTTTTCCTGGCGGTTTTTGTGGTTAAAGCCGCTGGCCTGAACCACCCGGCTTTCGGGGTAATTGACCACTGGTTTCGCATCCATCAGATTTATCGTTTCTGGAATTTTCCGGTGGCTTTCTGGGAGCAATATTTTAATGTCAGTACCGGGGCGACTGTCACCGGCCAGGAAGGCGGTTCGGCTGTGCTGGGCCAGTGGGGCTTGCAGGTCAGTTTGCCTTATTCGCCGCTCTTTTATCTTTTCGCGGCTCCGCTGTCGCTTTTCTGGCCGGATTACCACAATGTTAACCTGCTTGCGGCGGTCAATGACCTGGCAAGCTGGCTGGAAGCAACCCAGCTTTTCTTGCTCTACTTGATTGTCCGGCTGGCTTACCGCAGCACCGGAAGAGCCTGGGCCGGTATCCTGGCCGGGGCGTTGTTTGGTTTTTACCCGTTAAGTTACTTACTTTTCAGCGATGGCGGCTATAACTCGATTTTTGCGGCCTGGCTGTCGCTGCTTTTCGTGGCGCTGCTGGTAGATTGGTTGCGTATCAAGGAAACCGGGGGAGAACCTTCGCGCTGGCTGGCGGCCTGGCTGATTTTAACACTAGCGGCGGCTTTACTGGCCCACACCAGCACTTTGCTTATGCTGGGTTCGCTGGTTGCCTTTTTAACCGTTTTGTTATTGCTCCGCCGCGTTACTCGCTCGATTGGTAAAGGTGTCGGCCTGATAGGGTTGGGCGGTCTGGGGCTGTCGCTTGTACTGTATTACGGCTGGTATGTGCCGGTCCTGGTCGGCCAGACTCTACCAACCCTGCTGGGTAAGCTGGAAAGTGGCTCGGTTGGGAAGGAACCGGCTAAACTGGGCGGGCCGCTTTTGAGCGGGTTCTGGCCGCAACTCTGGGAGCATTTCCGTTTCTGGCCTTTCCTGGGCTTATTAGGGTTTCTGTTGCTAGAGTTAAAGTTCAGCCGTGCTGCCCCGTTGCCGGAAACTGAAAAAGTAACGGCAGACTCGACTCTGGACCGGCTTGATGCAAAAACGGGCATTTTTGGCTCACCTGTTAATTTGCTGTGGTGTTCATGGCTGCTGGTCTTCATAGTATTCAGCCTTCTGGATTTTCGGGTAAACCTTTTGCAAAAGCACATGCTTTTCGTGGCTCCACTATTTTGCCTGGGAACCGGCCTGGCCCTCACACAGCTCTGGCAACTGCTCAAAGGCCGCGAGCGGTGGCTGCGCTGGGGTCTGATAGCAATTTTTGGTGGACTTTTGTTGTTTAACCTGGCAAACGGGCTGCTTATCTGGTATGGTCGGGTTTATTTTGGGATTAGCCCACCCGGCTCCGGCTAGAACTGTCTAAACTATATGTATAGCCGAAAGTTAGTGGGCCTGGCCCGGCTAATATTAAAATTGCCAGTATAATAGAATCATAACTGTCTCTACAATCACTACAAACGACTTTCTGGAATGGCCCCGGTCAACGGCGCTCGGATTGCCCTCCTGACATTACAGTGTTGTAACGGCGTTGTCTATAAATCTAGCACTAGAAATAGTTTTTAATTTGGAAGAGGGAAATGATTTCTCTTTTCCTGTTTTATTAGCAGGACTCTAAGATGGAATTTCAGGTATCAAAAAAGCCGCTAATGCCACATAGCGGCTTTGTTCATCATAAAGATGTAAGTTTAGTCAGTCAAAAACCTTACCCCGGTGCGACCGGGCTTACCTTCCAGCTTAAAGCTGGGCGACCGGGCCGCCGCTGTCTTCAACTTCTTCAATCGTTCCGTGCTGGGTTGAGCGGGTAGGAGCCGGGGTGGCTTCGCCGGTAGCCGGGCGCTTGAAGATGAAGTAGCTGTTTTCGGTTTCGGCAAGCGGGCTGACCCCGCTAAGTTCCCAGCCTTGCTGGCCTAACTCGTCCAGATATTCCCGGACAAAACTGCTGCGGCGTTCGCCCCGGCCAATAATTACCTGGTCCCCCTCGGACGAAATTTGACCCCGGAAGTTTATATAAACTACCTTGTACTCCCAGCGAGCGCCCTTGTAGGGTGCAGCCGGAGCTTTGGGAGCAGCCTGGGGCTGCGGTTGGGCCTGGGAGGGAGTTGGGGGGGCGGATTCGCCAACTGGCGGAAAGCCGCTACCGTTCTTGGTTTCGGATGTGGCCTGGTTTACAGTCTGTTCCAGCTTGTTAATGCCGGACTGAATCTCACGTAAAACCTGGGCAAACATGTTTTGCAGCGAAGGAGGGTCATTGCGTTCGCTCATAATATATTTCCTTTCTAACCGACGCGGCTTGTCAGCTAACGAATGTGTTAATAAACACTCTACCGGACACCGCCATTTGCCGCCTGGCGACCTTTATATTCCGGTCATAATCATTGTAGCATTTTGGATATAACGTAGAAAGAGCATTGGCGTTAGAGTTGCGTTATAATAAGAAGGACGAGGCGTTAAACGGTGTAGGTGAAACGTAAAACGTCAGGTAGTATTAGAGGTGGAAAATCAAGGTGGTTTCACCGGATGGCTATCTTTGTCACTCAACGACCCTTTTAACCCTATACGTGTTTTAGGTTTTACGTTCAACGATTAAAAAATGCTAAATCTTTCCGACATCCAGGCTGCCGCGCAGCGAATTGCTCCTTATGTAAGACGCACTCCTTTAATGGCGGCGGGGCCACTCAAATCCGGCCTTACGGCTGATTGGTCGCTCTTTTTAAAACTGGAAAATTTGCAGATTACTGGTTCTTTCAAAGCGCGGGGCGCGATTAACAAGCTCCTGACCCTGGAAGAAGCAACTGAGGGGGAAGTGGCTGGCCTGGTAACGGCTTCCGGCGGTAATCACGGGTTAGGCGTGGCCTATGCCGGTTGGATGCGCTCGAAACCGGTGACGGTCCTTCTGCCTGAAACGACCCCGGCCATAAAGGCCCATAAGATTGCGTCCTGGGGAGCTAAAGTGATTTACTGGGGGCAGGTCTGGGACGAGGCCAACGTGGCTGCCTTGAAACTAGCCGAACGTAAGGGGCTGACTTATTTCCATCCTTTTGCCGACCCGGCTGTAATTGCCGGACAGGGTACTATCGGCCTGGAAATTATGGAAGACCTGCCCAATTTGGATACGCTGCTGGTGGCAATAGGTGGCGGCGGTTTGATGGCCGGGATTTCCCTGGCGGTTAAGTCAATCAACCCGGCGGTACGGATTATTGGCATTGAACCGGTTGGAGCGCCAACTCTTTACGAGAGCCTGAAGGCCGGTGAATTGGTCGAGCTACCGGAGATTACGACCACTGTCGGCACATTGGCTCCGCGCAAGAGCGACCAGTTGAATTTTGATATAATCCGGCAGCACGTATCGGAAATTGTGCTGGTTTCCGACGAGGAAATGGCCGAGGCCCAGGAATGGCTCTGGTTTGAACTGGGTATAGCTTCTGAACTGGCCGGGACAGCCGCTATGGCCGCTTTACTGACTGGCAAGGTCCAGCCGGAAAAGGGCGATAGGGTGGGAGTGTTAATTTGCGCGGCCAATGCAGATATTCAATTCTAACTTAATTCATTGACAAAGCGTAAATGCGGTGCTATCATCAAATTACGCATTACATAAAGTTAAACTCATTTTGGTAAAAATCTCAATCGCTTCAGTTATTTACATAGAGAGTGGCCTATGAATCTACTCTCAAATATCAACCTAAGTTGGACCTGGCCCCAGGTTTTTGCGCTACTTTTATTAGCGTTGGTGGGAGCCTTCCTGGCGGAAAGAATAGTTGGGAACGCCCCTAAATATGGCTTTCTTGGTTCACTGGTACTTGGTATTCTGGGGGCTTGGTTTTTTTCTAACTTGCCGCTGGAAATCCAGATTGAACCCCGGCTGGAAGATATGCCGGTCGTCCGGTCCATCCTGGGAGGGCTGGTGCTGGTAGCCATATTTGCCTTCTTGCGTAAACAAGGGGCATCTCGTTGAAAAGTATCAGCCAGTTTTTGAAACCTTTATCGCTGGTGTATACCCTGCTGGGCGTTGCCAGTGTGCTGTGCCTGATCCGGTTTGCGCTCAGGTTGTTGGCTGCCG
>JAYSYV010000411.1:0-5919 GCA_043727245.1 Chloroflexota bacterium
GTGGCGGCATCACTTTGTACTTTAAGAATTCGCCCTCGCTCCAAATGTGGTCGCTCAATCCGCTCGCCATGGCTGGAGTGCTGTATTGGCTACCAAGTCCATCCGAAGCTCAGGCAGTTCTCTGATAGACCTGATGCAAGCTGTTTAAGACCGGGAAGCTGATGATTTTCCCACCGGCAGGTAAGGGTTGAACTGGAACTATGGGTAGTTGTTGCTTGACACCCTGGTGGGGCCGCTGAGTGTTGTAATACTTCACATACTCCCTTAAAACTCGCCTTAAATGGCGCTCGTTCAAGATCAGAAAATGATCGAGACATTCCTGTCATAAACTTCTGAAAAATCTTTCGCAAAGGCCGTTTGCTTTTGGTGCAGCAATTGGTGTTTTCAGCACTTTTATCCCGCTACTATCGGCAAGCTCGTCAAAAGCCTTTCCGAATTTAGCGTCATTATCTCTTATCAAGTACTTCGGGCCTTCTCCAAAAGGGGTAGCTTCTTTACGTTGCTGGGTTACCCATTGCTCGTTGGGATGACGAGTAACTCCAAAATGGATTATCTGGCGAGAGGAATGTTGAAAGATAAAGAAAGCGTATAGCTGCTAGAATAAAGCATCAGTTACTGTCACAAAATCACACGACCACACCTCTTTTGAATGATTTTTCAGAAAGACACCTGCTTTTGAATAGTCAGCCTATATTTGGCTGGAATTAGCTTTGCCTGTTCTACCCTAAACTAAAGAAAATGCGAGGCCAACATAATATAATTGGCATTTACATCCTGGGCTAATTGAGCCAGGCGTTCTTCATCCTGGTAGTTTTCCAGCACGGTTTCTATGTGTTTTATCCCGGCATTTCGAGCTTCTTGGGCTAATTTATCCAGTATTCCCTGACCGTAATTCTGCCACTCCTGGCTGTTAGGGCAAGAAAGGCCACTAAACACGGTTGGGTCGTTTGGGTCGGCATAGAAAGTTAGAATCAACCGGCCACCTGAATGCTTTACCAGATTGATAGCCTGCTTTAAAGAGTTCTCAGCCTTTGGACTTCCGTCTGTAGCCAGGAGCACATTCATAACGTGATGGTCACTGGTTATCTCAGGTTCAGACATTCCGGGCCTGGAGGCCGAATTTTCTAATGTCTTAAAAGTGGAATTCATAATTCTACCTTCCTTCTTTCTTGCCCTTGCTGCTCAGCCCTTTTACCTCTGTCGCTTGTAATTCACAGCTTATTTCTAAGAGGGGGTAAATAGCAAAGAGGTTTACAGCCGGTAAGTAAGTAATAGTTTTACTTTTAACTCGCCGCAACCTCTTGCTTAACATAGTGGGGTAACTCCTGGGAACTTCAGTGTAACCGGGAGCTGTCTTTGCTATCTAATAAGATTGTACTACTCGAAGGTGAACAGCAAGGTATACAAAGGTAAATAATAGTAAAATTATTTAAAGTGAAGAAGTGGCAGGTCCTCATAATCTAGAGCCAGGGCCAGCGGCAGCTTGATGAAGAAAGTGCTGCCCTTACCGGTTTCACTTTCCACCCAGATTTTGCCACCCTGTAATTCCAACAGTTTGCGTACTATAGGAAGGCCCAGACCTGAACCCTTCGTCATACCGGTTTCCTCGTGCATTGCCCGGCGGTAATAGCGGTCGAAAATAAGAGATTGTTCTTCCTGGGGTATGCCTGGCCCAGTGTCAGTTATCCGCACGATTACCCAGCTTCTTTCAGCTTCACAGCCATTTTCACCATTGGAATCAAGTGTTGAAAAGGCTAAAGTTATTGCTTCTCCATGGCTTGAGCCTTCACACTCAACTTCCAGGGTTATCTTTATCTTACCGCCATCCGGGGTATATTTGTTGGCATTCACCATGATGTTAACCAATACCTGTTCAAACCGGCGGCGGTCGGCCATTATCCAGAATTTGCCTTTTGAGTGCTGGTAAACCAGGTCTTGAGATTTTTCTTCAAAAAAGGGCGCTACACTTTGAAGAGCTGTGGCAATAGCGCCTCCTGCTTCCAGCTTTTCCAGATTTAACTTTAGACCACCCTGTTCCAGCCGGGTTAGATCGAGCAGGTCATCCAGCATGTTATTGAGTCGCTCGCTGTTGCGGTGGATGTTACTGACCAGGCGGTGAAGCGGGGAAGGCAAATTATGAGGCAAGCTGGCCTCTAAGAGTCCGGCACTCATTTTAATGGCTGTCAGAGGAGCTCGCAGGTCGTGGGCGGTCATCGACAGGAATTCTTCTTTATGCTGGTAAAGTAGATTTTTTTCCAGCACTAATCCGGCCTTAATGGCAAAAGTTTCTAAA
This sequence comes from Chloroflexota bacterium, assembly GCA_043727245.1. Lineage (GTDB taxonomy): Bacteria > Chloroflexota > Chloroflexia > Chloroheliales > Chloroheliaceae > 54-19. The sequence goes on from JAYSYV010000411.1 coordinate 2,294, forward strand.
AGAGTCACCTCTTGCTGGTTGAAGTGTTGAAATCGACCGCTATATACGGCAATCATCCCACTAACTCGCCCGTTTTCCCGAATGGGTACCATCAGGACCGATTTAGGGGTATCACCGTTTTGCAATTGAAAGGTGTAAAGGAGGTTCATTGAACTCATATCGGGAATTACTACGGCCTTGTTTTTCAAAACAACCTGTCTGACAATAAAATGAATCTGTATAGGCTGAGGCTCTTCAGGATTGAATGGAAATAGTAACCCGGAACTTGCCTTAGCTGTAAACTGCTCATAATGTTTGTCGAAGAGATAAATAGCCGCCCCTGCAATATCCAGTAACTGGCAGGAGGCATCGGCAATTTGCTGGTAAAGTGTTGCCAGGTCGTTGGATCCACTAAGCAGGTCGGTTAAATCGGCCAGAGCCTGGGTCTGCTGCTGGGCCAGACGGACCTGCTTGTACAAATTAGCATTTTCGATTGCCACCGCTGCCTGTTGGGCAAACAGGCTGATCCACCATTCGTCTTCATCGCTAAAGTCGTCTGAACCAATTTTATCGGTTAAATAAAGGTCCCCCACTATTCGCCCTTTGATTGAAACCGGCATCCCTAAGAGACTGGTCATGGGCGGGTGATTGGGTGGAAAGCCGCTCCTGCGTGGGTCTTTTGACATGTCCTTTACCCGTAAAGGCTGTTCCTGTTTGATAAGTACCCCAAGTAAACCGTGCCCCTGCGGCAGTTCACCGATTTTCTCACGTTCATTCTTGCTTAAACCGCTGGTAATAAATTCCGTTATAACCCCCTGTGCATCGACAATTCCGATGGCGGCATAGCTGGAGTGGGCAAAATCTCTAGCGATATCAGCGATATTTTGGAGTACTGTGACAAGGTCAAGTTCGCTTGACATCGCTACATTGGCCCTGGTGAGAGCTTCCAGTTGCTTAATAGTATTGGCATTTACCTGTTTAAGCCGTTCTAATTCTGGCATTTAGCTAATCCTTATAGTTCATTCGTCCGCTGTAGAGGCTTAAGTGATGATAAAAACTTCGGACGGCCTGTTATAGTTAAATTATGTTCCATTTACACTTTTCATGTGACCGGGTTAAATAAAATTGGTTAGTAAAGGTGTTTTTTCGCTTTGGAACCTTAATATTAGCAATTAGGAGTTAAACGAGAGAAAAGAATTTATGCGATGTATATATAAGTAGTTCAGGACGATTAATAGCCTGGTTGGGATGTTTAAGCGGAAATTTCTTGGAGCCAGATTTATTTTGACCTATACGCAGGTCGGTCAACTCCCCATTCCACTTTCAAAGTTTTTTGATCCTGACAGGTGGGTGAGAAGCGGTTTCCATTGATTCCCCCCCCATTTTATCATAGAGTAGAAATAAAGAATGGTCGGTTCGTTACCACACATTGGGTGAAAACTGAGTAATCTTACTTTTGCTGACTGAGATGGTTTATTTACTACAGTAGAACGAATACTTAATAATGTACCTTACCACACCGACAAGTGGTCATTTAACTAGTAGACTGTACTTGAAAGCAGAAAAACATCAAATTAGTAGTCATAAGAGATAACAAAATGGCAAATCCTATTCTTGTGACCGGTGCGACCGGTAATGTCGGGACGGAAGTAGTAAAGGCCTTATTGAAGGCCGGACAACCGGTGAGAGCCGCAGTGCGTGACGTGGCAAAAGCCCAGGGACAGTTTAGCGAAGGTGTAATTGTTGAGTATATACAATTTGATTTTAAGAAACCGACTACCTTTGAACCGGCTTTTAGGGATGTTAAACGGCTATTTTTAATGCGCCCACCTGCCATTTCAAACGCCAGGCGGGACATTTTGCCGGCTATTCAGGCAGCGAAAAGGGCCGGGGTCGAGCAGATCGTGTTCTTGTCTTTGCTAGGCGCTGAGAATAACAAAATCGTGCCGCACCATAAGATCGAGAAGTTGCTGCAACAATCCGGGATAGCCTGGACGTTTTTGCGGTGTGGTTTTTTCATGCAAAACCTTGATACATCCCAACGCCAGGACATCCGGGAAAATAACGATCTTTTCGTGCCAGCGGGTAGAGGTAAGACAAGTTTTATTGATGTGCGCGACATCGGAGCAGTAGCGGTTCTCGCCCTCACTCAGAACGGCCACACGAACAAGGCTTATGATCTGACGGGAAGTGAGGCTCTCGATTATTATCAGGTGGCGGAGATATTTACACGGGTTTTGGGCCGCCAGATTGCCTATAGCAAGCCGTCGGTAGTGCGATTCTTCTGGCGGTGGTGGAGAACCCGCAAAAACCCGCTGGCCTTTACCCTCGTTATGACAATCCTATACCTGACAGTAGCAATGGGCCGGGATGGGAAGGTTTCGCCTCAACTCCATAAGCTGCTGGGACGCCCACCCTTCACTATGAGTCAGTACGTCGAGGATTACAAACAGCTCTGGCAGTAACTTTAAAACTGCAGTCGTACAGGGTCCGGGGACGCTTGCAACCCCTGATGTAAATTTTAGCTTTTAGCATGTTTTTCGACTGAAACAGAGGATTTGCCAGGTATGGATCAACCCTTAAAAGTATTCTGGAACTTACCTCCTACGAAGGTACTGGAAAAACTGGACACCAATATAACTGGACTAATTACCCCGCAACTGGTCACGAACCTGCAAGATATGATACCACTTGCACCCGATCATCTGCCCCAGGCTATTACGGCGATCCAGCTAATGAGCCAGCTTTATCCAGACCTGCCTCAGGTTGCCTGTTTCGATACCGCTTTTCACCGGCATATGCCCAGGGTAGCCCAGCTTTATGCTTTGCCCAGAGAACTATTAGAGGCCGGAGTAGAACGGTACGGGTTTCACGGATTATCTTATGAATACATAATGTATGAATTGGGCCGGTTAGACCCCAAAGCCGCCCAGGGGAGTTTAATTATCGCCCACCTGGGAAACGGAGCGAGTATGGCGGCGGTCCGGGGCGGCCTCAGTTTGGATACCACGATGGGGTTTACTCCCACCGGCGGCCTCGTGATGAGTATCCGCAGCGGCGACCTCGACCCTGGAGTGCTGCTATATCTCTTACAGGCAAAGCACCTGACCCCTGACGGTATGAACGAATTACTCAACCAGAAGTCGGAGATGCTGGAAGTTTCGGGCAGCAGCGGTAATATGCAAGAACTACTGGAAAAAGAGACCACCGACCCGCAGGCGGGTGAAGCAGTTGAACTTTTCTCTTACCAGGCCCGCAAATTTATCGGAGCCTTAACTACGGTGCTGGGTGGCCTCGACACGTTAGTTTTCACCGGCGGTATAGGCGAACACGCGGCCCCACACCAGGGACCGGGCCTTATTGATACCGTGCTTTCCAAAAAGGGCAGTGTCGCCCGGATTTACCTCCCGCCGGATGCTAACTGCCTGTTATCGGTCGCCGACCACTGCTTTCGCAGCCGCAATTATGTAAATTTGACTGTACTTGACAAGCAGCCTCAACTGCAATGGCTGAACCTGGAAGCGGCGCGGGACCACTGTGCCAGGGGAGCGGGCATCTGGCAGTGGGCTTCCAACATTGAAGGGGATGAGCCGGAGGTGGTGCTTGGGTCAGCCGGTGACACCCCTACTTTAGAGATTGTGGCGGCA
>JAYSYV010000412.1:0-5918 GCA_043727245.1 Chloroflexota bacterium
GTGGCTAATTCAGCCTCTAACCAGCCGAATTTCTTCAAAACCAGGCTGCTAGGATTATAGTAAGCATAATCAAGCCGGATTTCAGCCGGTTTGTTGCCGGTAGAAGCGGCAGCCACCGGATTGGCCCCAGCCCCAACTGTGTTAGATGACAGAGTCGTTGAAGTGGCATCTCCACAGGCAGCCAGCACCAGGGTAGTTAGTAGAGCGAGAACAATTAATACAAAATGTGAGCGATAGCGGATGGTGACCATTTGATCTCATAATCCTTTCGTCGCAAGCGGGAAGAATAAAGGCAGTCTAAAGACAACAGCATCCTGAACGGCTGCGTCTGAGCTTATTGGTAATCTTCCTTAATATATTTTCTGAAACGTCCTGGTTGAGTGCAGCAACCGGCGGAGTATTTCCTGCCGTATCGTCATTGATATAATCTATTCTTACTTACTTTATCAATTTTGTCAAGCATCTTTTGCCTATAAAATAAAAGAACCGGAAAGTGTTGAAACTTCCCGGTTCCAGACCTCTAACTTCGATTAACCTGCCGCCACGAAAAGGGCGTTTGCCCCAAATTCCTGGGCCGACCGCAAAACTTCGCGGCTGGGCGCTTCGGTCCGTTCCTGGCCGCGCCCTTCCCACAGGCAGCCATAATCGCCAGTGGTAATAATCATGCGGTTGGCTTCTACCACAACTCCAGCCGGGTCTACCGCCGCCGGTGGCACAGCGAACAGGTAGCGAGCGCTTAACAAAGGATGCCCGGCCCTGGGCTGGATGGGCTGGCGATTGAGCCGCTGGGCCAATTCTATACAGGAGCGGCTGAAATCATCCGGCGTACCGCTGGGTATCCCATTTCGGCACGGCTCACACCACAGAACGCCGCCCCGGTCCATAAACCGCCGCAAGGCCAGTTCTTCTTCCGGGCTGAATTTGAAAGAAGTGCGACCGGTCATGTAGAGCATCTTGCAGTTTTTAACCACCGCGTCGTCCAGCGGGCTAACTCCTTCCAAAACACTACCATCAAGATCGGTCGAGCTGTCAACATCCCGGATTAAACGCCGTAGTCCTTCTGAGTGGCGCTTCCATTCTACGCCGTTTGGTGGTCCGTACTTGATAATCCCCACCGGGACAAGCTTCTTCTGGGCCTTACCGCCCTGAGCCGACCCGCTACCCGATGTCCCGATGAGCTTACGGCCTGATAAATCAATTTCATTGTTGCCCGGCTGCAAAATATCTACCGCGTTTCGGACCTGGCGGCTGTTCGGCTCGATACTGATTCGGGCCAACTCAATACCGGTAGTAGCCGCTTCCAGGCTGACCCGAATAGAGCATTCTTCCAGGATACGGGCTGGTTGCGGCGTGCCGCTTTCCGTAATATTTTGCATCATGGTGGCTTTTTCGTCATACTCCATCACCACAAACACGGTCGCGAAATTGGGCTGGCCGGGAATAAGAACCGTCTGCGACTCGGTAAGCAACAGCATGCGGCCTTCCGTGTCAATACCCAGGCCGGGCCGGACGGTCACTCTCAGGTCAGGCGGCTGGGAAGCGACGACATCCAGACCCTGAACCACTCCCACGCCGTGCATTGCCAGCAGGTGAAAGCGCATTTGATTGCGATGATAATCATGCGCGTCGGCCCAGGTAGTTTCGTCCACCAGGAGGCCGCGAAAAGGATTAACTCTTAGAAATTGGAATTTGCCGTTCTGCTGGGATTTACTGGACATTATTTATTCTCCTGGCTGATTTCCCCATCTGTCTCAAGCTGGCTGGTTGGAGCCGAGTTTTCATTAGCATTTTCATTTGCCTCAAGTTGACTGGTTGGGGCTGGTTTATCTTGACCGGCAGTGCTTTTGTCTTTAGCAATAATAACGTCCGTTTTGCCATTCTTAGCCAGGGCGTTGGAATGTTTGTCCTCCAAATCGAGGCTTTCCACTTCACCATCGGACGGACCGGTCGTTTTGGACTCGCCGGGGCCATCGTCACTCTTCCGGGTTTTCAATAACAACCGGTAAGTGGTATGGGCCGGTTTTTCCGTGTCAATAACCCGCCGGATATTCTGCTCTTTATAAGCAATTTCTTCCTCGCTCATTTCCGGCAAGTACATAGTTACGGTAAAGCGATGCCGTTCGGCCCCGGCAATCCTGGTATTTATACCGAGCCGGGTATCCGGTCCAAGCACCATACCATCCACATATTCCGAAATATTGGGAACTACCCCGGTATAAAGTGTCAGATACTCGATAAGACCGCGCCGAGTACCCCGGCGGCTGTACAACTCCGGGGCGGTATAGATTAGATGGCGGCGCTGTTCCATGGTCCAGTTATCATCCAGCACCAGATTGACCCAGGTCGCCAGCCACGGAATCAAGTCGCTGGGCGCGGTCAGCGGGTGAAAATAATAATGCAGGTTATCGGTCATTAACTGCAAAGGGCGCAGGGTATCCTCGAAAATGAGCAGAAAGCGGTTCAGAAAATCGTCCCCGGCGTAAACGCCCGGTAGATAATTCAGCAACCAGCTCTGGCGGCCTGAGTCAGCCTTATAGGCGGCCAGAATAGAAGCTAACTGTTCTTCAAGCAAAGAGTTCATCTGAATGCCTTCAAAGTTAAATTATAACAATTTGATGCCGGTACGAAGCCAACAACCCACGCGGCCCCGGATCAATAATAAAATTGGGCGCTCCGGCCTGGCCCCGGTTAATATCGTTGACCGGGAACATCTCAATCTTTTCGATAAACTCCACCCCTTCGATAGTCTGAAGTAGCGGATAAAATTCCGAAACATAGAGAATCCGGCCAAACGGCCAACCTTCGCCGGGCTTATCATATTTCATCGTCGGGTCAGGACCGCCGTGGACCGGCCTTAAGAAACGATAAATGCGCCGCTCGGCCTCGCGTTTTACCCGTTCGTTGACATAAGCGTTGCTGGTCTTGATACGAGCCTGGATGGTAATCCACTGATACCTGGGCGTGGTAAGCTCAATCTGGGTCGTAAGCAAGCGCCGCTCGTCCAGGTAAGTGAGAATATCTTGCTTCATACCGGCTGAAAGCGAAAGATGTTCCGGTCGGACTTCGCGCAATTCGCTGTCCACCTCCGGCACAACCAGCAAAACCACTGTGCCAGGCTCTACCCGGTCTTCCGGGTCGGGTTTATCCAGCGGGCCCGGTGTAAGGCATTTTACGCGGGCTACTCCGCTGGTGGCCTCCCTGGTCAGTACTTCAAAATCCTCGGCTGTTACGGCCCGGTTGCGGGCGCGTAAGGTGCGCGGGCCGCGCATCAGGGCATGTTCCAGCGATTCGGCAGTAGTGCCGCCGGTGATAGGCCGCCGGTTAGTGACCGACGAAACATAGGGAATCGAGCTTTTCAACACGGTAATGGAATTGCTGCCAACATTACCTTCCATGCCGCCACCGGTCCGGTAAGCATTCATTATGATACGATGGTTGTAGGGCGGAATAGCTCCCCATTGCTCCTCAACCCCGCTGGGATTGCGTAAAGCCGGTCCGAAAGTTATTTCGCCAGTAATGTAATCGCACACGAAATGTTTGTCACCCGGTTTTGAGTCTGAGAAATCCGGCACAGGGGTCCACACTTCCGGGACTTTGCCTTCTTCCAGACTATCCACCAGCATTATTTCACCTTCGACCGGGTTCAGGGCCAGTACCGGGGTATTGTTCAACTTAAAGCGCTGGCCCGGTTCGCCGCTGGCCTTACCCAGTTCCTCCATCTTTATAATCTGACTGTGGGAAACGGTAGTGGTCCCGCCGATGGAATAAGCACTTATTTTCTTGATAACCGGCGACATAAGGTAGGGAGATTGGCCGGTCACAAGGTCACGGTAACGGCAGCGCACCCAGGAAGCGGTAATATTATCTCCTACTACCGTAATTTCGCGCTGGCCGATGGTCTGAGGGATATAAAGCTCAATATCTCCAAAAGATAAAGTCAGACCGCCGGTGGTATCTTTACCTACCTCCAGCGCTCGCCAATCGCTATCCAACTGGTCCCAATATTCCCAGACCAGAGGCGGGTCGTTCGGATTGATGCCAACACCCAGTTTCTCGCTATCAACGTTAACCACAATAAGATTACGGGCAATTACCGTATCAAATCCCAGGTAGAAAGCATTGCCGGGCTGCGGGTTTTCCGGGAATACCGTCAGCGGCCTGATATTCTGGTTAGGGTCCAGCAGGTTTTTGCTGGTATCTGTAAAGGTCTGGGAATTAGTGGTTGTCAGGATATACTTCAAGACCGGTGGAGTAACTACCAGTTGCATATCGGTGGTAAAAATCCGGGCCTGCTGGTCCTCGGTCCGAACTGTCGCCACCTCAGAACCTTTGGGAATTAGCAAGGGGTTCGGCAGGTAGGTGGACAGGCGGAAAGCTACTTCCCCACGCGCCGCGTTGGGAGGCGACATTTTCACCCCGATCATATCCAGAAAAGTCCGGTAATTCTTTTCCGGAACGCGGTTAATCTGATAAAGTAACTGGTCTACCATATAGGCGAAAAGTTCGATGAGAGTTACACCAGGGTCGCTGACGTTATGGTTTGTCCATTCCGGGGTGTAACGGGGGATACGCAACTTTGCTTCATCTACCAGGTCTTGAAAGGTACGCTCATCAAGTTTAATCTGCGGCAGTGCCATAAGGTCTCCTTTAATCTCGCCCGCGAGGGATAACGTAGAATGGATAGACCAGGTTGCGTTCGTTATTCGTCTGGCGAACCCGGTAATGAATATTAACTACCAGTTTTTCATGCTCAATCTCGTCCACATTGCAGGTAACTTCAATAACTTCGATGCGTGGTTCCCAGCGGCCCAGCGCCCGTGTGACGTAATATGAAACCATTCCAAAAAGCTGCGGGCCAGGCGAACCGAACACCAGGTCGTGAATACCGCAGCCAAACTCGGTACGCATCACTCTTTCGCCCGGCGCGGTACTGAGAATAATAAAGATAGACTTGGCAATGTCGGCATCACCGCTCACCAGGGCGATATTGCCCTGGCTGTCAATGCCAACTCCGCCCTCGCGCCGGAAGGCCCAGCCTGCCCCGATAAAGCTGGCATCAAGGCTTACATTTTTATCCATAGTTATTATAAATCCTGTAAAATCCAAAAGAACGGGCTAATTAAGCTTGATAAGTCCGCCCTTGATTTCAGTCATAACGCCGCCTTCCAACTTTGCCGTAGTGTCGCCTTTAAGTTCCAGCGTAAGCCCGGCAACTTTCGCCCCGGACGTACCTTTGGCCTCAAATGCTGTGCCGCCTGTCAGTTTAAGGTCGGTAGTGGACTTAATTTGTATGTCGGTAGAGCTAGACTGCATATCAATCTGACCGCCCTTCTGGGTAATCTTGTTAGTTACGGTAATATCCAGGTCAGCCGCCTCAATGGTCATTTTAGTCTTGGCCTTCAGGAGCATCTCGGCATCCGACTCAATAGTGATTTTATTATTGGTCGAATCGATAAAAATCTTATTCTTGCCGGTCTTATCCACGATGGTAATTCCGGGCGCGTCACTACTATCATCAAAAGTCACTTTATGGCCGCTGGTAGTCTGGATAATGCGTTGTTTAATTTTGCCGTCGTCCCCGGCATAGGCGGCTTTCGCCAGGGGAGTAGCATCTGTCCCGTTCCAGACGGCCCCCAGGGCAAAAGGACGATTAATATCGCCATTTTCAAAAGCGACCAACACTTCGTCATTCACTTCCGGCATAAAGAAAAAGCCCCGGCTGGCCCCGGCCATAGGCTGCACCAGCGGCATCCAATCACTTTCAATCGAGTCACCGAGGGTAGTATACTTTACTTTAAGCTGGCCGCGTTTCTTGGCATCATCGGCGACAGCTATATTCGACACGACACCGATTATCGGACTCATCATGCCGCCCCCGCGTTCGCCGTCCTGGTTGGTCAGGTCCAGGATATTATTGG
>JAYSYV010000413.1:0-5914 GCA_043727245.1 Chloroflexota bacterium
CAGCTTGCTTCAGAACTACTAAACATCAGCCAGGAGCAATCCGACCGCTCCTATTTGCAAGCTCAAGCGGTGGTGGTTGTCACCAGTACCCTGGAGGAATTAAGCGCTACGGCCCGCCAGGTCGCGGAAGTAGCCGATAACGTCTATTCGGCTACGGAGCAAGCCCTGCATACGGCTGAAACCGGCGGTAAAGCGGTGGGTTTTGGAATTGATAGTGTGGCGACCCTGACTGACCAGGTGGAAACTATCAGCCGGATTGCTAATGAACTGGGTACTAAATCCCGGCGCATCAGTGAGATAGTGGAAACTATCACCGAACTGGCCGAAGAAACCAATCTGCTGGCCCTTAACGCTACTATCGAGGCTGCCGGGGCCGGTGAATATGGGCGGCGGTTTGCGGTAGTGGCCCAGGAAGTTCAGTTTCTGGCAACTCGCAGCCGGGCCGCCAGTCGTGATGTACAAAGTATCCTGGGCCAGATTCGGATTTCAATCAATAATACGCTCAAAGCGACCAATGAAGGTCTGAACGAAGCCCAGCGCATGAGCGAGGTCGCCAGCCAGGCCGGGGAAGCCCTGGAACAGATTATCGAAAATGTCGAAGGTACAACTTACCTGGCTCGCCAGATAAATTTGACCACTCAACAGCAGAGGACGGCTACCGACCAGGCAGTAGAGATGATTCGCCAGCTCGCGGGCAGCTCGCGTGAGGCTAGCGCCCGCTCCCAGCAATTAATACTTGCCAGCGACCGTTTAAACCAGACGGCGGCCAGCTTGCGCCGGGACCAGCTTAAAAAAGCTGAAACTTAAAGCCGGTAAGCGCGTATATTTGTTGCCAGTAGTCAGCAGGTAGAAGATATTTGTAGAACGTAAAACATACAACGTTAAACGAAATATTATATATTTATAAGACAAATTTCAGGTAGGACTGGGAAATTAAATTATGGATTTTAATCCTTACAAAGTTTTAGCGGTTGACCCCAGTGCGGACCCGGAAGTTATAGGGGCGGCTTACCGGGCTTTAAGTAAAAAGTTTCACCCGGATGTTAATAAAGCCCCTGACGCTGAGGCCAGGATGCGCGAATTGAACCGGGCTTATGATATTTTGAAAGACCCGGCCCAACGCAGCCAGGTGGATGCCGATATGGCGCGGGCTTCAAGTTCGAACTCCGGCTCAAACCGGTCAAGCTCTGGTGGCTACGGTTCGTCGTCCTCCCGGAAAGCTCGGCCTTCGCCTTCGACCGGTCCTTCTCAGCCGAACAGCAGCGGACCGGATTGGTCGGGTTTTGGCGACCAGCTACGTAAAGGGGCCGAAAACTTGTACAACAATGTTAGAAACGTGGTTGATGACATTAAGCCGAACCCGCCGACTGAAAAGACGCTTTATTTATTGCAGAAAAGACTCGAAGATACTGTCCAGGGCAAAAAAATAAAGGTCCAGGTGTATTACGATGGACTGGACAATCGAAAGTTAGGCAATGTGCAGGCCAGCGCCCCTAACGAGCGCGGCCAGATTACTTCGGGCGAGGTTTACCTTGAGGCCGGTGGTATGTTTGACCTGACGCTGGCGGTGGCGGAAGCAGAACGGATTCTTCAGGAACCTACTAAGCCGATTGAAATGTTTGCCGACCACGATGTTTATTTTCGCCAGGCAGTCCAGGGTCTCGGCAAAACTTATATCGCGATTGAAATAATTAAGAAAACGCGCATTCCTGACAAGGAAGCCTTGCTTTTGATTGGCGAAAAGAACGCCCGGACCGAGCGGGATGGGGTAGTGTTTACCCAATCTTTAACCCGCTTGCAGCAGATTGACCGTATCTTCAAGGCAGCCCTGGAAGCTATGCGTTAGACGAATTAGCCAGCCCAGTTAAAAGTAATTAGCCCAAAATGAGGATTCCTCTGGTACTAGAGGAGTCCTTTTAATTGCATAATTTTATTTAATTTGACGACTGGCCCTTCTGAAACAGTCGCGTCTGGACCCAAAAGTTACAAGCGGAAAACCAATTTTCATTGGCGCTAATCCCCATTCGCGCATTTCGTCATCTGGCTACTGACTACTTTCTCCAGGGGTAAGCTTTGCCATAAGGCCAGGGATTTCGACCAGCAGTTCGCGGGCCAGGAAACCCAGCGGGCCGAACCGGGAGGCCAATTTATCCCCGGCGCTGCCGTGCAGGTAAACGGCCCAGGCGGCGGCCTGACCAGGCGGAGCGCAACGGGCGGCCAATCCGGCCACAATTCCCGAAAGGGTATCGCCCGAACCGGAAGTAGCCAGCCCGACATTGCCGGTCTGGTTGCGGTAGAGTTTTCCGCCTGGCTCGGCAATAATGGTGGTCGCACCTTTAAGGGCAACTACAGCCTGGAAATGGTCGGCAGCCTGGCGGGCAATGATGGCTGGATTACGGAGGATTTCGGCTTTATCAAGGCCCAATAGACTTGCCATTTCCCCGGCATGAGGAGTTATGATGCCCTGGCAAGTATGCTGGTGGAAAAGTTTGGGCAAATCTTTCAGGCAGCCGAAGCCTTCCGCGTCCAGAATCACTACCGGCCTTTCCTTATCCAGCCCGGCCAGAACTCCCGCTACCACTTTAGCGACCGCCCTGGCCTCGGCCATACCTGGCCCTATGAGCAGGGCGCTGACTTTGTTGGCTTTCTTCAGGATTTCCTCTATGGCGGAAGAGGCAATTCCGGCCTTTTTGCTTTCGGGCAGGGGAAAGACCAGGGCTTTCGGTACGGCTACACCCACGGCCTGGTGAATACTGGCTCCGGTTCCAATCTGCAATTTACCAGCCCCAGCCCGTAGAGCAGCGGTAGCGGCCAGGATGACCGCGCCGGGCATTACGCTGGCTCCGCCGATTACCAGCACTCGGCCCCGGTCTTCTTTGTCACCGGCTTCGTTTGGTTGCGGTAGAGGCCAGCTTTTAAGAAAGGCCGGTGTGAGCATAATCTGGTCGGGTTGTTCGGGTTTATTTCGGTACGACTGGGGCATCTGGTTCCCTCGTGACTGGTTGGCCCGCTTCTTCCAGCGGGGCTACAAAGTTAAATAAGTTTAGTTTTAGCTTGCCGTTGTTGCCCAGAGCCTGGTCGAAGCAATAAGACGTGACCGAGCAGTTGGCGACATCTTGTTGACGGTCTATAGCCAGGATTTGTTCTTCATCCAACCGTTCCAGCAAGTAGCGGAAGCACAGCACGACTACGGTATGGCAGACCATCAAGACTCTTTCGCCCCGGTATTCGCGAGTAATGGTATCTATAACGCTACGCAAGCGCAAAATAACATCACACTAGCTTTCCCCGCCCGGTGGCCGGTAGTAGAATTTGCCCAGGCTGCGGCGCATTACGGCCTGGTCGGGTTATTGCTGCTCGATGCCCATAGTGGTCAGGCGGTCCAGGATGCCAAATTCACGCTCACGAAGGCGTTCGTCGGTGGCTATTTGCAGCTTTGCCAGGGTTCCCCCGGCGGTCCTGGTCAGGTTTTGGGCGGTTTCTTTGGCCCGCAGGTAAGATGAACTGGGGACGGTAGTCGGCTGCTGTTCGGGCGGTAAGGCTCCGAACCACTGACCGACCGCCTGGGCCTGGAGTTGCCCCAGGTCCGAAAGCGGTACATTCATATCGCGGGCGGCATCTATTTCAATGAAAGGTTTATTTTGGGAGTGGGCCAGGTTACGGGCGACATTCCCGGCGCTTTCCCCGTGACGAACGATGTATATATGGTCCGGCCATTTCTGCTGTTCTAACATTATTTTCCTCGGCTGTTGATTTTACAACTATTTTCCAACCCTGGTAGAATTAAGAAAGAGTTACATTGTTCAAAATTTCACACATTTTTGGTAAAAATATCGTATAATTATGTTGTATTTCTCAGGCCACGGGTATGTAAAACCAGGAAGAGCCTGGCATACATATTGATGATTTATTAATAGTTTTCCGTGTCGTGGTTTATTCAATGCTTGTCTGTTTAGAAAGTAACAAAATGAATATGCCAAAAATTTTAGTAGTTGATGACGAGCCGCAAATCAACGATTTTTTGCGAAGAGGTCTTACCTACAAGGGTTTTGAAGTTGCTGCCGCTTCTTGTGGAGAAGATGCCCTAAATTCAGCCAGAGATTTCCCGCCGGATTTGGTAGTATTAGATGTAATGCTGCCGGATATGACCGGATACGAGGTGTGCCGCAGGCTGCGGGCCAGCGGTGACCGCAATTTGCCTATTTTGATGCTTACTGCCAGGGATGCCCTGACCGATAAAATTAGCGGCCTGGATTGCGGGGCCGACGATTATATTACCAAACCGTTTGCTTTTGAGGAATTGCTGGCCCGGATTCGGGCTAATCTGCGCCGGGTGGAACACCAGAACCGGCCCAACCGCAAGCTGGAAGTGGGCGACCTGGTGATTGACCCGGCTATTCGGGAGGTTCGCCGGGCCGACCGGCTGGTGGAACTGACTTCTCGCGAGTTTGATTTGCTGGAACTTTTAACCCGCCACCAGGGTCAGGTTTTGACTAAAGACTTGATTTTTGAACGCATCTGGGGCTACGATAACGAATCCGGTATTGAAGTTATCAAGGTCTATATTAACTACTTGCGTTCCAAGCTCAATGCGGGTGGTAAGGCCGATATGATACATTCGGTGCGCGGCATTGGTTATATTCTAAAAACTTAGGCGTAGCACGTTAAACGTAGAACCCGAATCTATTTTAAGTTTTAGCTCTACTAAATTATTTAGTAACATTTATTCTAGCAGCAACTAACTTTCTACCCGCATTTTCTCACGTTCCACGTTCCAGGCTCCACGTTTAACGCCCTTCACAAGCATCCAAAACCGGAGAGATATTATGGACGAAAAAAAGCCCTCAATAAGCTCACTAGAAGGCCGCGCTGGGAAGCCGCGCCTGCGTTCTTTACGCTCCCGGCTGGTAGTGTGGAATGTGCTGGTGATGCTGGTGATGCTATGCCTGATGGGTTTCGTAATGTATACGATGGTTATCGAGCGCATGATTTCGGAGGTGGACGACCATCTCCGGTTGCAGGCCCGGGAGTTGGAGTCGGCAACCCGCATGTGGACCGCTTCCAGCCAGCCTTATGACGATGCTTTCTTTCAACGTCTGGTCCAGGGCCACAAGGGGGACGAGTTTAACCAGGAGCAGGTCGCCATCAAGTTGATTGACTGGCGCAACGGCCAGACCCTGGCCCGGTCGCCCAACCTGGGGCAAGAAAAACTGGCTTTTCAACTCTCCGACCTTGCAACCACCGACCGGGGCGAAGGTGTGACCATCACCCGGCAGGATGAAACCGGGCGGCAGGTGCGGCTTTTGACGTTTTCGCTGCGAGATGAAAAAGGCCAATTCCTGGCTATTGCCCAGGTCAGCCAGTCACTAGAGGCGATTGAGCATACGCGGGTCGTCATAATTACGGCTATCGTGCTGTGCTGCCTGATGGCGACCGTCCTGGTCTATGCGGTGGGCTACTGGCTATCCAGCCGGGAACTTCAACCGTTGAGTCTGTTGTCTTCGACCATGCAAAGCCTGAGCGAACAGAAATTGCAGGTGCGCTTGCCTGTGCCAAAACCGCGCTCTGAGGAAGCGCAGAACTTGACCGACGCTTTCAACCAGATGTCGGAAAGGCTGGAAAATGCTTTTACGTTGCAGCGCTCTTTTGTGGGGGATGTTTCGCACGAATTGCGGACACCTCTGACGGCTATCCGGGGCCAGGTGGACGTGCTTTTAATGGACCCCACCCTGACAGGTCTGGCGCGGTCCGATGTACAGCAAATAAATGGCGAATTGGGCCGGATGTCGCGGCTGGTCAGCAATCTGCTGGCTTCGGCGCGGGCCGAAGCGGGGATGCTGCCGCAGCTTTACCCTTCGCGGAAGCCGGTTGAGTTAGACGAGGTGCTATTTGAAATTGCCCGGCAGGGTCGCTT
>JAYSYV010000414.1:0-1870 GCA_043727245.1 Chloroflexota bacterium
TTGTAATAATCGTTAGTGAAGACGCTGTAGTCATCGAAATGGCCCCAGTGTTCGCCGGTATAGACGAATCCGCATTTTTCGTAGACTCGCTGCGCTCGCCGGTTGTAACCGGCCACGTCCAATATCATAGCATCGAAATGCAGGTAATCAAAATAGTAACCCAGGAAAGTCCACAGGCAATCGGTGCCAATCCCATAATCGAGCGCTTCAGGGCGGAGTGTAATCCCCAGGACTGCGTGGGTCTTCTGGCGGTCAATATTGCGGAGGGTCAGCAGACCGACCAGGCGGCCTTCAAAGTCGTCTACGCCAAACATCATATAATCCTGGCGGTTCAAACGTTCGTAGTACCAGGCATCGCGTTCGGCCCGGTTCATCTGGCGTGGATAGCTGGAAGTATAGAGTGGGTCGGTATGCATCGGCCATTCCATCCAGCGGTCAACGTCTTCCCGGCTAAACTGCCGGATTTGGCTTTTTTGACCACGGGCCAAAACTTTATTGTCGGTCATTGCCATAAAGAATTTGTCCTCTTATTAAAAGGTTTCCAGCCTTCCCGACCCTCAGCGGCCCAGGAAACAACCAGCCTAAAAGCATAGTTCAGATTATACCAATCATACACCCCTTTTGTACACAAATTGCCAGTCATTAACTAAAATTCCTCGAAATGAAATAATCGCACCTGGCACTTGGCATGGTGCGATTATAAGAGGGAATGGTTAGGCGACTATTTAATTGCCAATCTTCTAATTATTGGCAACTTTTCTAAACGTTCTCAGCCGGAGTAGCTGTTTCGTCCGGCTGCTCCTCGGTTAAAGGTGCGTTCTTGAAGTCGGCTTTGGTCAATTTAACATAAACTTCATCCTGGTTGGCACTTTCCACCAGTTCGATTGGTACGGTATAGTCATCCAGGATAAATAGACCTTTTTCGACTACAAAGCTGCTAATCTGGCCGTTGTCCGGATCCAGGTTGACTTCTTTGACCTTGCCAATATGTCCATCCAGGGCTTCAACCCTGGCCCCTTCCCGAATAATCAAGGAATCTTCCGGCACGTTAAGCTTTTCCTCAACCGGCGCTCCTACCGGGCCAATTGCGTTGCCAAACAGGCCGTTGGAAGTACCAGTCAGGCCCAACCCGGTGTTACTCATCGCTGGATTGAGAGGGTCTAGCATGTTCGTACCCATTGGCGGAGCATCAGGCGTGCCGGGGAAAATACCAGCTTCCACCGGGAGTGGGTTATCGCCGTAATCGGTCTGGTTGGGGGAGGCACTATTTGAACCTACATAGGCCCGGTCAACAAAATCGGGTAGATTCATCAATTGTTGCCGGTCCAGATTCAGGCTAACCGTCTTGCCATTATCCGATATATTATTCAGGCGGCCACTTTCGACCACAATCTGGCGTGAACCTGAATTGTCTTCCTGGACAACCACATGAGTTATTAAGTTGGTAGCGGGGTCAACCACCAGAGATTTAACGACACCCAGGTTTTCATCGTTAAAGCCGGTCACTTTTGCACCCAGATGCAAGTTGGTGAGCATAAATTTCTCCTTACCGTAGTTTTTTAGAGTTGTCTGCACTTAAAATCTTTCAAAACCTTTTACTGGTTTCTTTTCGGTTATATCCCGCCATAGCTGGGCGGGTAAGCAAAATTGCCTTAGTTGTTTTTCTCTTAATCTTTTGCATATTAAATGCCACCGACCAAAAAAAACGGCCCTGGGGCCGTTTTTCGGTATAACAAAATGTTTAATATGGCTGAAAAAGATAAAAGGCTGGCCTAGCAGTTTGTCGGAGAGAGCCTTATTTTGGCCGAAAGGGTACTACCTGTAGTTCTAAATTGAGACGCTTTGTCTTTAAGTGGTAGTCATTTCGATT
>JAYSYV010000415.1:0-1868 GCA_043727245.1 Chloroflexota bacterium
AAAAAAAGGGCCAGCCCGACATTTAAAAACATCAGGATAAAGACATAATTTTCCTTCAGGAAGGTCAAATAAACGGCTTTATCAAAACTTTTTAATTTAGTTAGAAGGGAATCTTTTATTTCCGACTCAGTTACCTGGCTCATAACATGATTTCAACTTTTACTTTAAATAAACGCAGGTCCAATGGGGCTAATATAATCCAGTTTAAGGAAAAGAAAAATAGTCTATTGCTCCTATATTACAGACAGAAGGCTCATTGCAATAACTTTAACGATAAGAATTAAAAAGCCTTGCTCCCCATTTGAGAAGTAAGGCTTTTTAATTCAAGGTTAGCCGTTTAGCTTTCCAGGATGTTCAATCTAAAACTTTAAGAGTTCGCGGAAGCGGTCGTCCTGGTCCTGGTATGGTCCGACCACCGAAAGGCGCAAGTTCTCCGGCGTAAACATTTCCTGGGCCAGCTCATAAATCTGGTCGGTTGTGACTGCCTCAATATACTCGACCACTTCCTCAACCGTCAGGATGCGGTCGAGCAGCAGTTCCTGCCCACCGGCCCAGCTTGCAACCGAACGGGTATCTTCCAGGCCCAGCAACATGCGGCCCTTGTTATACTCTTTGGCTTTGAGCAGTTCCGACTCCGGCACTTTCTCGTCCCGCAACTTCTTCAATTCCCCGATAATCGCCCGGATAGTGTCGTCAATGTTGTCCGGGTCAACCCCACTATAAACTATCCACGCCCCGGTATCGCTCAACTGATTGCTGTAACTATCCACGGTGTAGGCCAGGCCGCGCTCTTCGCGGATTTCCTGGAACAGGCGGCTCGACATGCCGCTGCCCATAATCGTATCCATCATTGAAAGAACGTAGCGGCGCGGGTCGGTATAGTTAAGCGATGGGACAGCCAGACAGAGATTAGCCTGTTCGGTTTCCTTGAAATAAATATGGATGTGTGGGCCGCCTTCCAGGGTTTTGGCCGGTTTGGCGACCGGGCGTTCTCCGGCGGGCAACTGGCCCAGGGTATCTTCTACCAGGCGGAGGACTTCTTCATGCTCGATATTGCCCGCTACACTGACCACCATATCGGCGGGCAAGTAGTACTTTCCCATGTAGTTCAAGAGGTCTTCCCGGCTGATAGCGCCAACTGTCGCATCACTGCCGCCAATATCGCGACCGACCGGTTGTGCGCCCCACAGGACCGCATTAATGTCCTCGTTTACCAGTTCCGGCGGTGAGTCGAGGGTCTGATGGAGTTCTTCGATAATAACTTTGCGTTCTTTTTCAATCTCAGCCGGGTCAAAGTTGGCGTTCAGCAGCATATCACTCAAAACATCAAAAGAGAGAGCGAAATGGGTCTTGGGAACCTTAGCCCAATAGTTGGTAATTTCCCGGCCTGTGCTGGCGTTCAAGACACCCCCAACCCCCTCGATAGCCTCGCTAATATCCTTGGCAGTCGGGCGCTTCTTGGTCCCTTTGAAAACCATGTGTTCTATATAGTGGCTGATACCGGCAATCCGGTCTTCCTCGTAGCGGCTGCCAACCCCGTAATATAGAATGGTGCTGACCGACTGAGTATGCGGCATTGAATTGGTAATAACTCTGACACCATTTTTAAGCTGAGTCTTTACGTAGCCCATTAATAAAACCTTTTACTTTCAATCATCCGTTTTTTATAAGGTACAATTTACTTAACACTGTCATAAATCGGGCTTGTTCCAAAGCGGAACAGCAACGGTTGCCGAACTGGTATGATAACACCCTTTAGGGGCAGGCGCAATTAATAAATTTCTCCGCCGCAAGCAGCGGAGTATTTTAAGCGGATTACTCTCACAAGGATACGCCGCAAGCAGCGGGGAATTCAACCCTGAGAGATT
>JAYSYV010000416.1:0-5890 GCA_043727245.1 Chloroflexota bacterium
TCTCGATTTTACCAATTTTTATTAAAGTTGAAAACCCTGGTTTAACCGATATAAAGTTGTTATTTTCACCCCTGAGTGAGTGCAGACCACAGAAAGAAAGAAGGCGCAAAGTGCTACAGGAAAACATCGCTGTTACATCGGAAGCATACTTAACAAAGCGGCCTTATCCAACCCATATTGTCAGGACTTGCCAGCTTAAAGATGGCAAAACTGTTAATATCCGGCCCATCCGGCCTGAAGATGAACCTTTACTGGTTCGCTTTCACCAGACCCTTTCTGACCAGAGCGTTTACTTTCGCTATTTTCATATGATCGGCCTTAAACAACGGGTAGACCACGAACGGCTCAGTCATATTTGCCATATTGATTACGCTTCTGAAATGGTCCTGGTGGCTGAACACAAAGACCCCCAAACCGGGCAACCGGAAGTGGTGGGGGTTGGACGTTTGAATCAAATAACCGGGACCAATGATTTTGAGTTTGCGGTTCTAATTAGCGATCCCTACCAGGGTTTAGGGCTGGGTTCGGAACTGGTCAAAAAACTGATCCAGTTTGGCCGAGATGAAAAAGCTGATTCGATTATTGGAGAAATTCACCCGGAAAATCGGGCTATGAAGATGGTCTGCCGCAAACTCGGCTTTGCACAGACTTACTCGCCGGAAGACCATTTCTTTGTGGTAAAACTTACTCTTTAGCGAGAAGCCCGCTATAAAGTAAAGTCTTTTTACCAGATTATTACCAGTGTTAACCTGCTTTTCTACCGGCTCCTATTACCCTTATATAAGGAGAGCCGGTTTGGTCACGCGCGAAGTCGTGAGCAGGTAGTAAATATACACCTTATTGGAAAATTAAAAGTACTTGACCAATTATAGCCGGAAAACAACTATTTCAAATATTTTCATATATTTTCAATAACAAACATTGTTAGGATAATACAGGAAGAAGAAAAGATGAAGATTTCCAGCGGAAGCCTCGCCGCCGAAGAGGCCCCGGCAGTGGTAAATGCTACCACAAGCTATACCACCCTTGAAGGCAACGAAGCTGCCGCTAACATTGCTTATAAATTGAGTGAAGTAATTGCCATCTACCCGATAACGCCTTCGACGGCCATGGGCGAATCTTCCGATGCCTGGTCCGCCGCTCGGCGGCCTAACCTGTGGGGAACCGTTCCCCAGGTAATTGAAATGCAGTCGGAAGGCGGGGCCGCCGGGGCAATTCACGGCGCTTTGCAAACAGGCGCTTTAACCACAACTTTTACCGCTTCCCAGGGATTGCTTTTGATGATCCCCAATATGTACAAAATAGCCGGGGAACTAACGGCGACAGTCTTTCATGTGGCGGCTCGTTCGCTGGCAGCCCAGGGTCTCTCTATTTTTGGCGATCACTCCGATGTAATGGCCGTCCGCTCGACCGGCTATGCTTTGCTGGCCTCAAATTCAGTCCAGGAAGCCCAGGATATGGCCTTGATTTCTCACGCCTCCACTCTAAAATCGCGTGTGCCTTTCCTGCACTTTTTTGACGGCTTTCGCACCTCCCACGAGATTAATAAAATCGAGCAGGTAAACGACGAGATTATCCGGGCAATGATTGATGATGAACTGGTTCTGGCTCACCGGGCCAGGGCTTTAACTCCTGACCGGCCCTTTATCCGGGGAACTGCTCAGAACCCGGACGTTTATTTCCAGGCCCGTGAAACCGTAAATCCCTTTTACCTGGACTGCCCGGAGATTGTACAGCAGAACATGGACCGGTTCGCAGCCCTGACCGGGCGGTCTTATCATCTTTTTGACTATAGCGGCAGTCCAGAGGCCGAACGGGTCATTATTATTATGGGTTCGGGCGCGGAAACCGCTGAACAAACCGCCCGGTATCTGGCCGCTAAAGGCGAAAAAGTAGGCGTGTTGAAAGTTCATCTTTTCCGCCCGTTCTCGGCAGACCACTTTTTGCAGGCGCTACCCGCAACCGTTAAAACTATTGCCGTATTAGACCGCACCAAAGAGCCGGGCAGCACCGGCGAGCCGCTTTACCTGGATGTGCTTACGGCTTTACACGAACCGTCCACTAAAAGCTATTCGACCCCAAACGGTTACAGCCTCTATCCGGCCCTTGCCAGCGTTAAAGTAGTCGGTGGGCGCTACGGCCTATCATCCAAAGAATTTACCCCGGCCATGGTCAAAGGTATTTTTGACGAGCTGAACAAAGATTTCCCCAAAAATCACTTTACTATCGGAATTAACGATGATGTGACCCATACCAGCCTGGAATACAATCCGGCCTTCTCGATTGAGGATACTGAAACAGTCCAGTGCCTTTTCTGGGGTCTGGGAGCCGATGGAACCGTAGGCGCGAATAAAAACTCCATAAAAATCATCGGCGAGGAGACGGACAATTATGCCCAGGGCTACTTTGTCTACGACTCAAAGAAGTCCGGCTCAATGACAGTTTCTCATTTGCGCTTTGGACCAAAACCCATTCATGCACCCTACCTGATTGACCGGGCTGATTTTATTGCCTGTCACAAGTTCTCTTTCCTGGAACGGATAAATGTGTTGAAAAACGCTTTGCCGGACGGAGTCTTTTTGTTAAATACTATTTACGGGCCGGAGGAAGTCTGGGACTATCTGCCCCGTGAAACCCAGGAGATTATTATTAACCGGCGGCTGCGCTTCTATGTAATTAACGCCTACCGGGTAGCCGAAGAAAACGGGATGCATGGCCGCATTAACACCGTCATGCAGACCTGCTTCTTTGCCATTAGTGGCATTCTACCCCGTGAGCAGGCCATTATTCAGATCAAACAAAGCATCAAAAAAAGCTACTCCAAGCGTGGAGAGGCTGTTGTCCAGCAGAATTACCGGGCCGTTGACCAGACCCTTGTCAACCTTTATCAAGTAAGCTACCCGGCAGAAGTTACCAGCACGATTAATCAACTCCCGGCGGTATCGGAACAGGCTCCAGATTTTGTCCAGCGAGTACTTGGTCCCATGATTGTAGGTGAAGGGGACAATCTCCCGGTGAGTATGCTACCCAACGATGGGACTTATCCTTCGGGAACTACTCGCTGGGAAAAGCGCAATATCGGCCTGGAAGTGCCTGCCTGGGATAGCGACCTGTGTATTCAGTGCGGTAAATGCATAATGGTTTGCCCTCACGCCGTTATTCGCCACAAGGTTTATAAAGCGCCCTACCTTGAAAACGCCCCTGAAACTTTCCTTTCAACCGAGGCTCGCTTCAAAGAGTTCCCCGGCATGAAGTATACGCTGCAAGTTTCACCGGAAGATTGCACCGGCTGTACCCTGTGCGTGGAAGCCTGCCCGGTGAAAGATAAAAGCCAGGTAAGCCGCAAAGCGATTAATATGGTTCCTCAGGCCGAAGTTCACGAGCAGGAAAAAGCAAACTGGGATTTCTTCCTGGCTCTGCCGGAGGTAGACCGCACCCTCGTCAACCCCAGTTCAATTAAAAACTCCCAGTTATTCCAGCCCTTATTCGAGTTTTCGGGAGCCTGTTCCGGTTGCGGCGAAACTCCCTATATTAAACTGGTCAGCCAGCTTTTTGGGGACCGCTCGGTGGTAGCTAATGCGACAGGTTGTTCCTCCATTTACGGAGGTAACTTGCCGACTACTCCCTGGACCACCAATAATGAAGGGCGCGGCCCGGCCTGGTCCAACTCGCTCTTTGAAGATAACGCCGAGTTTGGGTTGGGCATGCGGATTACCCTGGATCAGCAAAAAGAGTACGCCAGCGAGTTATTGAACCGGTTCTCCGGTCTGGTAAGCCCGGCCCTGGCGCAAGCTATACTGGAAGCCGACCAGACAAGCGAACTGGGTATCCAACAACAACGCGAACGGGTGGTTCAGCTAAAGCACCTTTTGAGCGGAGTAAATGACCCGAAAGCTCGCGACTTACTCAGCCTGGCCGATGCCTTTGTTAAAAAGAGCGTCTGGATTATCGGCGGGGATGGCTGGGCTTACGATATAGGTTTTGGTGGACTTGACCATGTACTGGCTTCCGGGCGGAATGTTAACGTGCTGGTGCTGGATACCGAAGTTTATTCCAACACGGGCGGGCAGGCTTCTAAATCTACCCCTCGCGGCGCAGTAGCGAAGTTTGCGGCAAGTGGTAAGGCCCAGGCCAAGAAAGACCTGGGATTACTGGCGATGTCTTACGGTTACGTCTACGTGGCGCGGGTGGCAATGGGCGCGAACGACCAGCAAACCTTACACGCCATGCTTGAGGCCGAAGCTTACGATGGACCTTCGCTAATTATCGCCTATTCGCACTGTATTGCTCACGGTATAGAGATGAGCAAGGGTCTGTCGCAGCAAAAGCTGGCGGTCCAATCCGGCCATTGGCCCCTCTACCGCTACAATCCAGCCCTTTCCGAGCAGGGTCTTAACCCGTTGGTCCTTGACTCTAAAGACCCGACTATTCCCCTGGAACAGTATGCCTACAATGAAACCCGCTATACAATGCTGCGGCAAAGCGATGAAGTCCGGGCGGAAGCTCTCATGAAAAAAGCCACTCAGGAGAATAGCAAACGCTGGAAGTTGTACAAAGTGTTAGCCGAACCTTATGAGGGGGACTAAACTTTCCAGGCTAATACCTTGTAATAACTAATGAAGTAAGCCCTGCCGCGTATATAAGTTGCGGTGGGGCTTAGAGAAAAATCCCTTTGGGAATGGAGATGGAGGAGCAAAATGCCTGACCTTACTACTACTTACCTGGGGCTTAACCTTAAAAACCCGCTGGTGGCTTCGGCTTCCCCCCTGACGAAACACCTTGATACGGTGCGCCACATGGAAGAAGCCGGGGCCGCCGCCCTGGTGATGTATTCGCTTTTTGAAGAGCAAATTAATTTTGAAAGCCGACAGTTGGAGCGTAATCTGGAACGTGGCACGCACTCCAATGCCGAAGCCCCGACTTATTTCCCCGACCTGACTTATTATAACCTGGGATTACCGGCCTATCTGGTGCAATTGGAAAAGGTGAAAAGAGCCGTGAATATCCCGGTAATCGGCAGCCTGAACGGGGTTTCTGCCGGTGGTTGGGTATCTTATGCCCGGCATATTGAAGAAGCCGGGGCGGATGCCCTGGAACTTAACATTTATTACCTGCCGACCGACCCCCGCATGACCGGCCAGGAACTCGAAGAGAATTACCTGGAACTGGTCTCCAGTGTGCGCTCAATGGTAAAAATCCCCCTGGCGGTTAAGTTAAGTCCTTTCTTTACCAGCCTGCCAAACATGGCCCAACGGGTGGTCGAGGCCGGGGCCAACGGCCTGGTGCTATTTAATCGCTTTTACCAACCGGACTTTGACCTGGAAAATTTAATGGTAGTCCCTAGCCTGGACCTGAGTACCACCCAGGATTTACGCTTGCCCTTACGCTGGATTGCTATTCTTTATGGCCGGGTTCAGACCGATTTCGCGCTTAGTAGTGGGGTCCATACCGCCCAGGAAGTGCTAAAAGCTATGATGGCGGGAGCCAGTGTTGCCATGCTTACCTCGGAATTACTGGCAAATGGAGTTAACCGCCTGGCGGCTATTCTAGCCAACCTGGAGCAATGGATGGTTGATAAAGAGTATGCTTCAATCGCTCAAATGAAAGGCAGTATGAGCCAGATTGCCTGTGCCGAACCGGCTGCTTTTGAACGGGCCAATTACATGCGCGCCCTCAATACCTTTGACCTACAGCTCTACTAAGGGTTACGTAAATAAACAGGGTAGTTGTTATAACTAACTGCCCTGTTTGGTAAAAACATTTACACTCAAGGTTCCACTGAGCTTGACCTGCTTTTGCACGTCTATGGTATAGTAGCCAGGATATATCTTATTTAGGAGGACTGCTGACGAATTAACTTTTAGTGGTATTTTGTCATTTTAAGCGAGAA
>JAYSYV010000417.1:0-5889 GCA_043727245.1 Chloroflexota bacterium
CAGGCTTAATTTTAAAGTGCAAAAAGCCGGGGCGATGTAATAAAAAATCACCCCGGCTTATTTCTTAAAGTTAATTAATCGCGCTGACTCTTGCGACGCTGCCGCTGCTGGCTTTTCTTCATTTTTTCGCGTCTTTCAACGCCTTTGGATACGAAGAAGCGTTTGCGTTTGAATTCGCTCAACACGCCGGCTCGTTTTACCTTCTGGCTGAAACGACGAAGTAAAGCTTCAAAACTTTCGCCATCTTCCTGACTTACCTGCAAAGAATATCACCCCTCTTTCTTAAGCTCAACCCACTCTGAGTCCTAATTGCGGTTTGGCTTCTGGCTATTATAACACGTCCGGCAGAAAACCGGAACGCCTTCCCTTGGCACAAATGGCACTTCCGTCTTGATACCGCAACTGGCACAGATAATCGGGTAGCGCTGGCGTTCCATCTGGTCGTAACCACCGCCACTGTTGTTGGTATCGTAACCGTTGCCATAGCTGTTGTAATTATTGGAATTATTGCCATAGCCGGGGTTGTTGTTACCGGGGTTGTTGCTATAGTTAGGGCGCTGATTTCCCTGGTTGCCGTATCCGCCACTATTGCCGCCGCCGTTGTTATAGTTAGGGCGCTGGTTTCCCTGGTTGCCGTAGCCAGTGTTTGAGGAATTGCCGTAATTATTGTTGTTGGTATATCCGCCGCTGCGCTGACCCCCCTGGCTGGAATAGCCGGTATTGCGCTGGCCCCCCTGGTTAGAGTAGCCAGTATTGCGTTGGCCTCCCTGGTTGCCGAAGCCGCTTCCGCTGCTGGTGCGCTGGGTGCCGTAGCCGAAGCCATAGTTACCGGTATAATTGCCGTAGCTGCTGCGTTGTCCGCCGCCACCGTTGCCAGAATTGCCGCGCTGGTTGGCGTAATTGTTGCCGCCCCCGCCGCCATTGCTGTAATTAGTGTTGCTGCGCTGGTTGGTATTATTGGGGCTGTAGTTGCCGCCATTCCCGTTACTATTGGAATTGTAACTACCGGCACTACTACCGGTGTTGGCAGTGGAATTTTTACGCGCTGTCCGACAGGAAGTACACCTTACCGGGTCGTTTTCAAACCCTTTCTGGGCATAAAAATCCTGCTCCCTCGCAGAAAAAATAAACTCCTCACCACAATCACGGCAGAATAAAATCTTATCTTCCTTTTCGACACTCACGATAATCTCCTTTGAGAAATAGATTGCTGAAATTTGATATATAACATATAAAAGTAAGGCCATCCGAGCAGCTTAAAACATGCACCAATTCACGATAGTAAGTATGGTTATTTATTTGCCAGAACCTGGGTAGACTTATCGCCGAATAGACTGAGCGTAGATAACCAGAGACCTGAGTCAAAATATGCTGCCAGGAGTTGGTTTAATTTGGACAACCCTGTTCAAATCAACCGGGTATAACTACATTTGAAGTAAAACAGCTAAATTGAAATACGTATAGGTCATAAAGGTCACGTATGTGATTTAATGGATTAAGTATATACCTAAAATCTCTTCTGAAATATTGAAAGTAATAATGGGCCGCATAGACATAATCGGAACCCAGTACAACGAGAAAAGGATTATCCAGCTTGGAGGAGCAAATTCGGTTAGAGCGGCTTTTCTGTGGGAGGACCGCGCTATGACTTGCTGCTAGACTTGTAATTCAGGCCACCTGCCTGACGGAAGACTTCAGGATGTTTCCAAAATAGTCAACATCAAAATAAGCATCAATTCTTACTGATTTCAACTATTATACTGCCTTTTGTACAGTTAAGCAAGGGTTTAACAGTGTTAGCACGTTAAATTTTACTAAAATTTTAGCTCTTTTGATTATTTTGTCCAATAAATCTGCTAAATTAGAAATTAAGCCGGTTATTAGACAGGCCGGGTACACTCAGTTATAATCGGTGCGATGAAAGGTAATCTTGAAAACGCTTTAGGAGAACGATTTTGAAAATTTTGGTCACGGGTGGAGCGGGCTATATCGGGTCGCATACGGTCCGGGAGTTGATCAAACTTAACCATGAAGTAGTTGTGCTGGATAGCCTGGAACTGGGCCACTCCCAATTGGTCCGGGCCGCCGGAGCGACTAAGCTGGTACAAGCAAATACCGCCGATGCGGCAGCCCTGGATAAACTTTTCGGCCAGGAGCAAATCGAAGCGGTCATTCACTTTGCCGCCTATAAAAACGCCGGGGAGTCAGTCCAGAAGCCCGGCAAATACTTTACGAATAACGTGGCCGGAACCCAGTCCTTACTGGACGCTATGGTTCGCCACGATGTCAAGAAGTTTATTTTTTCTTCAAGTTGCGCCATTTTTGGGACACCTCAAAATGTGCCGGTTTCCGAAACGAATAATCCTACCAACCCCGAAAGCCCTTACGGCGAGAGTAAGCTGCTGGCCGAAAAAGTCCTTAAATGGTACGATGTGGCCTATGGTCTGAAAAGTATAAATCTGCGTTATTTCAATGCCGCCGGGGCTTCGCTGGATGGCAAGTTAGGCGAGGATTGGAGCGTTACCCTGAACCTGGTCCCGCTGGTGATGAAAGCGGCCCTGGGCATAGCCCCTTCAGTCAAGGTCTTTGGGACGGATTATCCCACGGCAGATGGAACCTGTATCCGCGACTATATCCACGTGATAGACCTGGCAACGGCCCACGTGCGGGCGCTGGAATATTTAGAGCAGTTTAACCAATCCAACCAGTTCAACCTCGGCACGGGCCAGGGAAGTTCGGTCAGGCAGGTCATTGATACCACTAAACGCATCAGCGGTCAGGACTTTGTGGTTGAGAAAATCGCCCGGCGACCCGGCGACCCGATTGCAATCTGGGCCGATAGCTCCAAAGCCGAACGCGAGTTGAACTGGAAGGCCAAGTACGACCTTGAAACTATCATAAAAACCGCTTATGAATGGCACAGAGATCATCCAGCCGGATACTAATTGTGGCCGTGTGCGGTCAGAAGGGCTTTCTTTTGACCATTCTAGCGCCGGGGTTGTATAATCAGGGCCGGAGTGACGCTTGAGCGCTTTTATTTCAAAGCGAAACCCCTAAAACTCAGTTAAAGGAGTAACCAGACTTTCATGAGCCAGAATGAAAAAAATGTTGGCCCTGATTTAACAGGTGTGAATCCGATTGATAATAACGCCTCTACTCCTCCGGCCCAGCCACCTAAAAACGTACCTGCCGCGATTAATCCGGGGTCCACGGTTACTGTTTCGCCCGGCATCCAGCTTGAAAATACCACACCTACTCCTGCCCCGGTAACAGTGCCGGCGGCACATCCGGGAGCGCAGGGCGCGGCAACCCAGACCGTTACCCCGGCTCCGGCTGCACCCAAACCTGAAGAAAAAGCTGTCGTAAAAGTTAATAGCTATATTCCAGGCGGCCTGAACAAGGATGTAGTCAACCCGATTCCGAACCCGGCGCAAACCGACCAGAATTTTCCTTTTTCAGCCGGTCACAAGATGCACGAAGTAGCCCAGTACCAGAACTTCTTCACCTTCCCGCTGGATACTTATTACAACGTCTTTGACGCTATTTACTATTTCAGCGACGAAAAAAACCGCAACCGCTATAACTACGAGCAGCAGCAACTTATTATCAGCCGGATTGTCCGGGCTGCCATGGACTTTGGCATCCCAATTGAAGGTATTACCGAAAAATTGATGATTTAGTTAGCGGGTTAAGCTATGGCCGATTCCGATTCCGGCGAAATTCTTCCGAATCCAGATACCCAATCTTCGACCGGGCAAACTTCCTTTGACCCGGTCGTGTTGCGCCAGCGTCTGGTAAATTATCTGGTGGGCGAAGGAGCCATCCGATCGCCGCTCCTGGCAAAAGCCTTTTCCGAAGTACCTCGCGAAATATTTCTCCCAGCCAGTGTTCCAATCCAGCGCGTCTACAGCGACGATGCCATTGTCGTTAAATGGGATGAAAATAATTCTCCTTCCAGTTCAAGCTCCCAACCAATCCTGATGGCTGATATGCTGGAAGCTTTGCGGTTGGAACCGGGCTTGCGGGTGCTTGAAATCGGGGCCGGGGTCGGTTATAACGCCGCTTTGATGGCTCATTGGGTGGGGGACGGTTCGCTGGTGACAACGGTTGACCTGGACCCGGCTATGGTCGAGGTTGCCAGGGCTAATTTGCAGGAACTAGCCCGCCTGACCGGTAAAAACTTCGACCGGGTAAAAGTTGAGGCGGCTGATGGCAGCGCCGGTTATCCCCCTGACGCGCCTTACGACCGCATAATCGTGACAGTCCAGCAATGGGAGATAGCCCCGGCCTGGGTGGAGCAGTTGCGAGTTGGTGGCATTTTGTTATTGCCGCTGACCATTTCCAGCCATCTCTGGGGCGGGCTTATCCCGGCTTTGCAGAAGCTGCCGGATGGTACACTGGTGGGAGTGGGCGGTAGTTTTGGCGGGTTCATGCATATGCGCGGAAAGATGGCCCATCCTTCGCATACGCCAGGCCGGTTTGCCATGCTGCCTTTTGGTTCTTCTAGGGTCTGGTCCGAGTTTGACGCTTTTCCCAATATAGCGGAGTCGCAGTTATTGCTGTCTAATTCGGAAATATTGCCCGACCTGGAACGCTTTCTGGAGCAATCGGACGTGGTGGCGTTCGGGCCGGAAGGAAGCCTGGAACTGGATTTCCCCTCTGATACGAGTTCGATTTCCCCGGAAAGCCGGGTCCAGCGCGAGGTTTCTTACGCCTTTTACGGTTTTAGCTTTGTGCTGGTGCTGGCCGCCCAGGACCGGCTTTTTTCGCTGGTACAGGCGACTCCCGTACCTCCCTCTGAAGTCAGTCAGACCATTGACACCAATGGCCGGGTCAGGGATGGCTGGCAGTACGATACGCGTGGATTGGCCCTGGTGGAAAAATCTGCGGACGCAGCCGGTTACGATCTGGCCTTGTTGCTTTCGCCGGACGCTTCTAACCGCTGGCAGAACAAACTTATCCAGGGCTGGCGGATTCGCACGACTGAGGCCACCAATTTATTACCACCCCAAACGCCTAACCAGGCTGTTGTCAAGCTCCAGGAAGCCTGGCAGACCTGGCAAAAGATGGGCCGACCTACGCCGGTACGTTATCGCCCGGTAGCTTATCCCGCCGACCGCCTTCCACCCGTTCCCGGCTACGTCCTACCTCGCCAGTTTTACAATCTGGTCTTGCCTTTTCAAACTTCAAGCAATGGCTAAAATACCTCATAGGTTGATGTGCTTCGGCGTATGGCGATAAACCTGGAAAGTTAGGCTATAAAGGAAGGTTTATACCCTTGTGAGGCGTTTTTTCATCTCAAGCATGGCCGGTTCAAAGCCGAAACGCCGGTAGAGGCGGATAGCTCCTTCATTGGCGGGATGGACTTTCAAATCCAGGGTAAGTCCCTGGTGCTGGCTGCAAAAAGTGAGGGCGTGTTCCAACAGGTGCGTACCGATTTGCCGCCTTTGGAACAGGGGTAAGACCGCGATACCCAGCGTGAAAGCCCTGGCCCCGATTTCCCCGCCAGCATGCAGCCAGACCGCCCCGGCCCGTTCTTCTTGCAACCGGGCTACGAAAGCCAAATCACGCTCAGGCTGCCAGCCGATTATTTCAAAGCGAGCCAGTCCTTCCCGTTCGACCTGACTTTTGAGCGCGAACTGCGGCTGAGTTTGTAGGGTCAGGGCTAACATTTCCACCAGGAAAGGTGTATCTTCCCCGGTGGCGGCCCTGATAGTTAACTCAGTGGTCATAACCCGGCTTTTTTAAGATTTTGAGAAATACGGTCTTCCGGCTTGAGCGAAAAATCCACCTCAAAAGTCAGGCCGGTCAGCTTTTCGTAACATGCCTGGTAGCGTTGACTGAGCCGGGCGACAATATCGTCGGTCAGGGCGGGCGGCGGGCCATCCC
>JAYSYV010000418.1:0-1866 GCA_043727245.1 Chloroflexota bacterium
TTAAAGGAAGGCGGGCCGCACCACACGCGAGGCGAGTTAGCTGGGTATCTCGAAAGACTGCGCGTCAACGGGCGGTCCATCACGCTGACACCTTATTGAAGCGTCACCAGGCGAATAGTTTGCTACAAGTATAAAGTCGGCAAGACCAAGAAAGAGAGAAATATTTTGGACAGCCTTTCCGGGGGAAGTGGAAAGCCAGAGGTAGCTGCGCAAAAGGCGAGTGCGGCGGCTGAAAATGCCCGACACCGGGCCATTATCGCCCGGCTGGATAACCTTCCGCTGGGCCGGTTTCACAAGCGGCTCTTGATATTGAGCGGCTTTGGCTGGCTGTTCGACTCGATGGACGTTTTGTTGGTCGGTTCGATAGTGGCCGCCGTAGCTGCAAGCTGGCATCTTACTTCGGGCCAGGTTGGCGAGATAATCAGCGCCAATCTGCTTGGCTTATTCTTTGGAGCCTTACTGGCGGGGCCGCTCTCCGACAAACTGGGCCGTCGGGGAGTCTACCAGATTACCCTGCTGGTCTATAGCATTTTCACCGGACTTTCGGCCCTGGCCTTTAACCAGCTATCCCTGATGATAATCCGCTTTCTGGCCGGGCTAGGACTGGGTGGCGAACTGCCGGTAGCTTCTACTCTTATTAGCGAATTTGCCCCGGCCAAAAAGCGAGGCTTAATGATGGTCTTGCTGGAAAGTTTCTGGGGTTATGGCGCAGTTTTGGCCGCTTTAATCGGCTACCTTGTAATACCACGTTTTGGCTGGCAAGTCGCTTTCTTGATCGGAGCGCTACCGGCCCTGTATGTCTTTGTATTGCGCCGGGCCTTACCTGAATCACCTCGGTTTCTGCTCGGTCAGGGCCGGGAAGCCGAAGCGGTCGCGATTATTGACCGGGTTGTAAAAGAAAGCGGCCAGTCGGAATCTGAAGCAAGTGCCGCACCTGAGGAACAGGTTGCCCCCAACCCGTTTCAGCCAGAAAGGAAAATCGGCTTAAAAGACCTGTTCGGACCTTTATATCGCCGCCGGACCATCATGCTGTGGCTGCTCTGGTTCGCTATGGTTTTTAGCTACTACGGCATCTTTACCTGGCTGCCCAGTCTATTGCGGGGCAAAGGGTTCAGCCTGGAAGAAGCTTTCCTGCTGAATTTACTCATTAGCCTGGCCCAGATACCCGGTTATTTCACGGCCGCATTCCTGGTCGAGCGGTGGGGCCGCAAACCGACTCTGGTGGTCTTTCTGGTATGCTGCGCCGTAGTGGCTTTCTTCTTCGGTTCGACAGGGTTAAGCGGCACAGTAACGGTGGCCCCGATTCTATTCTGGGGCGGTTTAACAGCCTTTTTCAACCTGGGAGCCTGGGGCATAGTTTATACCTATACCCCCGAACAATACCCCACCGCCGCCCGTGGAACCGGCAGCGGTTTTGCCACGGCTTTTGGCCGGTTCGGCGGGGTACTGGCCCCATTGGTGGTGGGGTCACTGCTGGACTTGACCGGTCAGAGTACCTTTGTGGTCTTTATTATATTCGCTACCCTTTTACTGATAGGGGCCGCCAGTGTCTTTATCCTGGGCGAGGAAACCAGGGGGAAAACCCTGGAAGAACTGGAAGTAGCCTGATTTCCTCTGAAGATAAACTCTTCTATATTGTTTTTGCATGTTAAGAATAACCCCCCTTTGTTAGCCGGGGTTATTCCTCTTAGCTGCGACCAGTTTGGTCCATTTTTACATACAATAGTTTTATATCAAATTTATTTATAAACCAAAAGACATAGACAAAGGTCTGTGCTATCGTAGCCCTGGGCCTGGATTTAATCTGGGGATTCGGTGGCAAGTTGAGCCTGGGTCACAGTGTCTTTTTCGGGCTGGGAGCCTACG
>JAYSYV010000419.1:0-5887 GCA_043727245.1 Chloroflexota bacterium
ACCATATCGAAAGATTGCAGCGGATTTGCCAGTTCCCGGTACATTAGATACCGCCAGAGTTGCCCGACATAGGGCTGTTGGGTTACATCTCGCCACATCAAATCCCAGCGCGTATTGTTGATGTCCTTTATGGCGGTGGCATATTCGCGAGGGTCGTCGGCTGGTTGATAGCCCAGGCTGCCGTACCCGGTAGAGTCTTCGGGGAAATGCCAGCGGAAGCGGAATCGTTGGGAAGTATATTGCCCTTGCAACTGTTGTTGAAGTTTAGTGTTATTGCTTTCATCAGCCGACACCAGCACCACCACGAAATTATTGCCCCGGCTATCAGTCAAACGGTCAATCGCGTTCGGATTATTGGCATCGGAATTGATTGCCAACTGGGTGACATTAGTATAATCGCGGAAATACCAGGCCAGCGGCCAGGCTACTTCGGTAGTCATAAAGACCGGCAAGCCTTTGCTATTGGACGGGTCGTTGTAGGTCGTGGGAGATTGACCGGCAGCGGTTTCGGGCGGGACTATCTTATAGAGGTCGCGCAAATCACGGCCCAGGCGGTCCAACCGTTCCACGAAAAGTGGCACTTCGGGGGTCGTCTGAGTGTAAATCATCGGCTCGATAGCGGTATCGGGATGAGCGTAGTTGAGGGCGATGCTGCTTTTAATGCCATAACCTAACAGTAGCATGCCAAAGATTATGAAGATAGCGGACCGCGCCACCCGCCCGTCCAGGCGTTTAGTCTGCCACATCCAGACGCTACCCCCGAATAGGACCAGGCCGAGCAAGGCCACCAGGCCCATCTGGACAATCGTCAGGGTCTGGTCGGAGGAGGCCACTATCCGGCCAAAACCAGCATCAAACTGCCCGGCTTTGGGGAAGTTGATTATCATACCAATCACGACCAGGGTCGCGGTGAACATCAGGGCGAACATTCCGCTGAACAGCAGACCTTCTTTCCAGCTAAGTAACCGCTTCCAGTTGACCGAGCGGAAAAAGTCGTTCAGGAAAGCGGCGGTTGCCAGGCTGGCCGGTAGGGCGATTTGCATGTTGAGCCAGGGTATTTTCTCGCCCGCGATGGAGTACATCATCAGGGCCAGAAAAGTCCACCAGAAGGTCAGGCCGATAAAGACCCCTTTGACCGTAAAGATGAATTTCTCTCGCCGGGCGGTCCGCTTGAAAAAGACCACCGGAAAGTAGACCAGGGCGATAAAAGTACAAAATACGGCAAAAGTTTCGTACAACAGCATCAACATGGGGTAGTAGAACCACGGCTCATCCAGGCGGCGTTTGCCGTGCTGTTCCAGCCAGTACTCGATGCCCCGGTAGAAACCATCGGCCAGGCGTTCCGGCGCGAAGAAGAAATTACTGAAAATCAGGACGTACAGAATGCCAAAGCCCAGCAGTAACGCGGCGATGGACCAGGGATTGCGAGTCGCTTTAAGCAACGTGCGGAAGATGGCCGAACCTCGGACCGCTTCATCGGGGATAAGTTGGGCCATTGAAACGAACCACCCGGCCACGACCCCGATAATAACCGCTATGACGGCCCCGCCCAAAATGTAGGCCAGCCATTTATCCACCACGCCGAGCAGCGGAAAGACCACTTTGGGCAGTTGAGTGCGGTCGGCCACCATGATAAAGCGCAGACTAACCAGGGCCGCCAGCAGGAAGACCACCAGGGCTGATATGCCAAAACTGTAAAACCCTTTGCGGGTATAAACAATCAGGCCGCGTTCCTTCAGCCAGCCGACCAATGCCCCGGCCAGTAAAGCCATTACCACCATAACGACCAGTTGCGGTATGATTGAGAACCACTTCAGGGCAAAATAACTTATCTGGTTATAGCTGCTATAGCCATCAGTGACGACCTTATTCAGGGCCGAGTTAGAAGTGCCGGAGAGTTGCGTGTTGAGGGCTGAGAGGTAAGCTGTCGGGGATGTACCGCGCAGGAACAGGGATATAGCCGCCAGGCCAAGCACCACAAAAATGCCCAGGGCCGTAAAGCGGGCCACTCTATTCGATTTCTTGCTCAGGCGGTTATAGCCCAGGTTGACTAGCCGGGTCAGCGGATAAGCCGCTGCTGCTGCCAGCAGCAGGTAAAACGGTAATAAAAACAGGTAGGCGTTTACTCCGAAAAGCTGAAGAAGTGTGCCATCATAAGTTTTATCGGTGAAAAGATGTATAGACCCGGTTACGACCAGTAAAGCAAAAAGCCCGAACAGACCGTACCATGTTTTCTTGTAATTGCCCAAAATTGGATCGGTATGGCTCAATTCGGGACTATATGGCCCAACCACCGGCCCGGTTTCTTCCAGGGGCATTTCGGTCTGGTAAGGCAAGCCAGTGGTGGCCTCGGCAGTATCCGTAACAAGTATGGGCGGTTCTTCCCCAGTAACGGTTAGAGGCGTGGCCGGTTCCTGGGTCGGGAGAGTCTTTTCTACAACTTCCATTCCTTCAAAGCTGGCCTGGTGAGCGGTTTGCACCGGGTAATCCGGCTCGTCCATCTCATCGTCTGCATCCAGAAGCCGCCGGTAGACCGGTTCCGGGGTAGCGGGACGGATAACTACAACATTCGGAGCCTTTTCACCGCCTAAAATGAAAGGCCGCCGGACCCAGGCCGGTAAAAGGACCAGTTCCAGCAAGAAAATTATACCCAGCCAGCTAAGTACGATAGCCAGGTTCAGGAAAGACATTTCGTGGCTGCCAAACAGAATGAAGAAGCCTACTCCGGCGACTGCCATCCAGCCAATTTTGCGCTTGTCCCGTAGTTGGGCATAGCGGAACAGCCCGATAACGAAAAGCATCGTGCCAAAGGTGGCAAAAATATCGTGCCGGAGCGAGCGCGAATAATACATGATAGACGGCGAAACCAGGATTAGCAGGGCGAAAGCAATCGCGCCTACTTTGCCAATCAGGGGCCGCAGGAACCAGCAAATCGCTATCAGGCCAATCCCGAATACAGCCGGGGCAAAGCGGGCGCTAAATTCGCTGGCCCCGCCCAGCAGGAAATAGGAAAGCGAAACCATATAATAGAGGACCGGACCGTGCCAGGTAGGGTCGTAGCGGTAGACATTCTTCCCTTTGAACATGTCATAGCTAAAGACTCCGTGGATACTTTCGTCGTGGTGCATGGCCCGGTCCGATAAGTCCCACATGCGAGTGACTATCGCCAGGGCAATAATCGAGACCCAGAATACTTTTTCCCAACTCAGCCAACCCGACGCAATCAGGCTGTCCAGCACGCTCCGGCGCGGTATCACGATTTCCGGGACGGTGTAGACCGCCTCGGTCTGGTCTGCCTCGAGTTCGACGGTGGTTTCAGGGCTGGCGCTAACAGTCGCCGGAGCAGCGCCGAGCGTATCTATCCGGTTATGAATATTCTTAAAAGGTCTTGCCTGTTCAGTCATATTTCGGTCTTCGTTCCTCAATAAAATGCTAAACTTAGATTTTTATTGGGGTCGGCTGATTGGAAAATCAACCAAATCCCCGTATTGTCGCCAGACTCCGATAATGTCTTTCTTGATATAGAGGGTAAATTCGCGCCGTCCCAGGGGCCGAAATTGCTCCCGGAACATTACATAGCGCCATAACCGCGAGAAATCAGCCGAAGTGCGTAACTGGTAGAGCGATTTCCCGGCCTGTTGCAGGTGCAAAAGGGACGAACTGCCGCCGTTAGCATTGTAAACTTTATCCAACACGCCCGGTTCCCCGGACAGTTTTTGCAACACTTCCGTGTTCATCAACTCGTCTTTGTTAAGCACAATCTGGTTATTCGCGTCTTTGACAGCCGCCTGAGAAGGTTTATCTTGCAAGGTGCTAATCTGAATGGAAACTGACTGGTCGAAATTTCGGTATTGGCTTTCCTCGAACCAGTATTGGAAAGTATAGTGCCGAGCTACATAGTTATCCGCCAGGGTCTTTTTCTGGGTATCGTCCAGGGTGTTTTGCTTGCCATCGGCGACCATAATCACCGGGTAAGCGGCCAGGTTTAGCTTGCTGGCATTGGCGGCTGTGAAATCGGCGACCCGGCGGCGGTTGGTGTAGTCGCGCAAATAGAAGTCAAGCGGTGTCCGCAGGTCATCGTCATACAGCACCGGCAGCAACTTTGTATTGTTGATAGCCGAAGGGTAAGCCCGTTCGTCGCTCGGCATAAGCTGTTTTGGGGCAGAGAGAACCGTGCTTACGGTGTCCAATTCCTTGACCACCCGGTAAAGGTCGGGGGTGGTCTGGGTATAGACACCCATTTCGAGAGCTACATCGCCGTGGTCGAAAGCATAAGTAAAGCCGGTATGCAGCAAAAAATAGGTTAGAAATCCAAAAGCAACCGCTCCACAGAGTTTTATCGCTAGTTGAAAGCCAATAAAACTAAACAGTGCCGTAAAAAAGAGCAAGGCAATTACCGGCGGTATAAAAATGGTCAGCCAGTCGAGACGGCCCGACGAAGCGGCTACATTCGCTTCTAAAGCGCTCAGATTAAGTAGGGTCATGTAAAACAGAAAACCTGCGAAGACCAACCCGCCGACCTGCGTCCAGAAAAAGACCTTGCTTTTGATGCCCCAGATAGCCACCTGGCGATGCGCCCCGCTCTGGAAATATTCCTCAATGCCCGACCACACCGCATCCATCTGGTAAGCCGCCAGCAGTATAAAAGGTAACGCTACCTGAACCGTCAGCCAGGGCATTTTCTCGCTGGCCCAGGTATAGAAGGCCAGCCCGCCAAAAGCCCAGGTCACTAAAAGCAACCGGGTGAAATGTGGATGATTCTCGCGCCTGCGCCTTCCCGGCCATATAGCGTTTCCGGCAGGCCGGATAGCCACTTCGACCTCGACCAGAGTTTCTTCTTTTAATCCAGGCTCGGAGTTTCGGATTAAGCCCGGCAAATGGGCCGGGTCCAGTTCACCGTCACTGTCTTCTGAGCCATCGGTAGGGCTGCCCCGGCCTACCTGTCCCAACTCGGAAACCGGCATCCAGGCGAATTTGCGCGGTTTGCTCAGGCCGTAACGGCAAGCTCGTACCAGTATGAGTATCCCGGCGATAGTTCCGAATAACAGGGCCAGCGGTTCGTAGAGCGGCAGCATAAAGAAGTAGTAGTACCAGGGCTGGTTGCCCCGCGCCACCCCTTGCTGGGCCATCCAGTACCACAGGCCGCTGAAAAGCCCGACCGAACCCTGTGGAATATTGGTAAAGAACCCGGTAAAGAGAATGAAGTAGAAGGCAAAGGCCAGACCCAACCCGGTCAACGTTACCCGCCAGTGTCGGCCTAACCAGGCGGCGGCGTAAGCGACTGTCCTGGGCTGCTGGTAAGGCGCGAAAAGGGCGCGGGCCAGCGATATTTCAGGCGACACCCCGCCCCGGCTGACCATAAACTGCCGCCGGGCGGCGGCTACTTCGTGGAAGGCAAAAATATAAATGCCTATTCCGACCAGGGTCAGCACGATAAAAGTCCAGAATACCGGGTGAAGCACCAGAGTTTCGATGTACTTACGAATTAAATCGCCCGAAACGGTGTCGAACGGAATTGGCGGCGGCGGGTAGAGCGACATTGTAAAGAAGAAAACCACCAGGGCCAGCACAGCATAACCGCCCAGAATGAACAGCAGCCGAGGGGCGAGTTGCCAGCACAGCCAGCCTAGCAGGAAGCCGCCAAACAGGGCCAGGTAAAAGAAACTGACTTCCTTGGTACAAAAGAGCATCGCCAGCGATAGCATCCCGGTATACCACCAGGCGGGCCGGGGCCGGTGGATGAACCGGACCAGGCTGACGAATAAAGCCAGCGTGGCGAAGGCTACAAAAATATCTTCTCGGAAAAAGCGGCTGAAATAAAGGAACATAGGCGAGATTGCCAGCAAGAAGGTGGCGGTCAGGCTGCCCCAGCGGCCTAATTCGCGGC
>JAYSYV010000420.1:0-1860 GCA_043727245.1 Chloroflexota bacterium
CCAGGTCAATTTCTTTTATCAGGTTCATATTAGTCCTCAAACCGGATTGAGATAGCCCTTTTGTGGGCGGGCAAGCCTTCGGTATCGGCCATCACCTCGGCGCTCTGGCGAATGGCGGCCAGACCTTCTTTGGTCATGCGCTGGACCTGCATCTTCTTGCCGAAACTTTCCACAGCAAGCGGCCCGAACATTTTGGTGTTAGCTCCGGTTGGCAGGACGTGATTGAGGCCGGAAACATAATCGCCGCTTGGTTCGGGGGTATAGCCACCCATAAAAACCGTCCCGGCATTACGCATTTTAGGCAGCAATTCCTCAAAATTATCAGTGCAAAGTTCCAGGTGTTCAGGGGCATAATCGTTGGCGAACTCAACTGCCTCATCCAGGTGGTCCACGATGGCAATCAGGCCAAAGCGTTCCAGCGAATTGCTGGCCCGGTCGGCGGTGCTTAGTGAAGGCAATTGGCGGGCTACTTCGCGGGCGACTGCTGCGGCCAGTTCCGGCGAGTCAGTCAGTAAAACCGCCGAAGAATCGTCGGCGTGTTCGGCCTGGGACAGAAAATCAGCCGCCACGAAAGCCGGGTTGGCGTTTTTATCGGCAATAATCAACACTTCGCTCGGTCCGGCGGGCATATCAATGCTAACCAGACCTTTGCTAAAGGACAGCACTTTTGCGGCGGTGACGTAAGGATTACCCGCTCCGAAGATTTTGTAAGCTTTGGGAACTGTGGCGGTTCCGTAGGCCATTGCGGCTATCGCCTGCGCCCCACCGATTTTAAACAATCGCATGTTGGGTAGGTTTAATAGAGCAGCAGCGGCGGCAATCGGGGTCGGTAATTTACCTTCGCGGTTGGGAGGCGAGCAGACAATGATTTCCGGGCAACCGGCAATCGAGGCCGGAACGGCTGTCATCAGCAGGGAAGAAGGAAGGGGAGAACGCCCGCCCGGCACGTAAAGGCCCACCCGCTCAATCGGCCTCCAGACCCGCCAGAGTTCGATACCTTCGTCGGTCCAGACGTGGGCTTCTTCCTCTTGGACGTGGGTACGGTGAAAGGTAATCAGGTTGCGGATAGCCTGGCGCATGGCCTCCAGAAATTCAGGGGCGGCAGCCTGGAAAGCTTCCTGCAATTCGGCCTGACTGACTTCAAATTCGGTCAGGTCTACTTTATCCAACTGTAGGGTCAATTCGCGGATAGCCTCATCGCCTCGCGTGCGTACCGCTTCCATAATCTGGCCGGTCCGTTCGTTAACCGGGCCGGACTCACCGGCGGCCCGCTGCTTAATACGATTTATTTCTGAAAGGCTTAAATCCTTGAGGCGAACAGGGCGCATAGGTTCTTTCCTTAATTTACAAAATCAACTCTAAACGAAAACTGAGCGCAGAGAAACAAAATAGGTTCTCCGCGCTCAGAAATAAATCGCCGGTATAGAACTAGCGGCGGGGGGCCGCGCCGGTGGTAACAGGCGTGCTGGTCCGTTCAGCTTTCTTGCGGTCGCGGAACTTCTTGGCAGTGGCGCGATGCTTTCGCAGGGCAACATTCTTTCGTTTGTTCATAATTCAAAATCCTCTCTAGGTATCTTGTTCGATAGTAATTTTTTAGTAAGACTTTAAAATTAAGCCTTATTCTAGACAACCCCGCTATTAAGAAAAGGGGTTGCGGCGACCTTCCGGTTCTCGCTCGTTGCCGGGTTCAGGCCGGTCGAAACGGGGTGGCGGACCACCGGGACCAGTAGGCCGGTTTCCACCGCCCATTGGACGGATACCCCCACCCATCGGACGACTGCCGCCGGTCGGACGGCCTCCGCCACCCATTGGACGGGCAAAAGTCTTACGACTGCCTGGCCCGGAGCGTGTGTCATCTCT
>JAYSYV010000421.1:0-5864 GCA_043727245.1 Chloroflexota bacterium
GCCACGACAAGCTGGCTGGCCGAAACGCTGGCCCCTACCCGGCTGAACTTCTGGGTCTTGCGTTTCAAGCCGCCCATGAACATGGATAGCCCCAGCACAAACAGCAGGTTGCCGATAATCGAACCCGCAATCGAAGCTTTGACCACTTCATTTAGCCCTTTGAAAAGAGCCAGGATGGCAATAATCAGTTCAACTGCGTTGCCAAAAGTAGCCACCAGCAGCCCGCCAATGGTCGGGCCGACATGATGGGCCAGAGCCTCGGTCGAGTCGGACATGGTTTTTGCCAACGGCACTACCGCCAGGGCCGCAATGAAAAATGTCACCAGTGGTGGAAAGCCCAGAGCATTAGCCAGCGCGGCTAGAGGAGTCAGAAGCAGCATTGCGATGAAGATTTTGTTCATCAGGCCGCTTTCGCGGAACTCAACCAGAGCCTGGCCTACAAAATTTTGGCCGGTAGTCGGTGGATTCATCTAAACTCCTTGTAAAAAGTAGCCAATTTTCAATAGATTGCCAATCACACTACAAACGAGTTTATTAGGTCGCATCTTGCCGGTGTAACTTTTCTTCCAGGAGAGCCAGCAGCGCCAGACCCTGGCCCCAGGTATTTAGCTGGTCGTGGGGTACGGCGTTATAGTCCGCCAGGCTGGCAAGTAGAGGGGTCGAGCCGGAAACGCCCAAAACGTCGCCGGTTTCGCTGATATTAGCCAGGGTAGCGGCCAGACCCTTTTGACCGGCCTTAGCGAATTCCGGCGATAATCCGCCCAATCGGACACCTTTTAGAAAGGCCGCGCTGATGGCTGCCGTAGCCGAAGTTTCAGGGTAAGAATCCGGCTGGTCTATAAGCGTATTCCAGCCGCCATCGGGGCGTTGATAGAGCCGGAGCGCCTCGAAATGTAACAGGCTGGCATGTTGGACTCTCGTTTTGAAATTTAAAAAAGCCGGGTTGTTAGCCAGTTCCAGCAGTTCAGCCGCGCCCAACGCCGCCCAACCGTTACCCCGGCCCCACAAAGCCCCATTTAAATGGCTGCCTTCCGGGTCAGTCGGGTCGGCCTGCCAGCCGTGATAAAGCAAGCCTGTGGTCGGGTCGCTCAAATGCTGATAATGCAAGGCCAGTTGGGTGGTCATCTCGCTAAAAAGAGTGCGGTCGTTTTCGGTAACGGCCACGCGGGCCAGAAGTAGCACCAGCATGAACAGATTGTCGGCCCAGACCTGGCTTTTCGAGGCCGGACTGCCTTTAGCGACCGTATGGGCAAAGACCCCCGAAGGCAGCTTGATAGCGTTCTGGCGGAAATAGGCCACGTGCTCCAGGCAATAAGCCCGGTAGAAGGCGCGTTCAACTGCCGATAGCGGTATGGCCTGGTCGTGCAGGGCCGACCAGAGGACATTTAACAGGATGGCGCTGTTGATGGCGGGGGTAGGCGGGCGGGGGTCTATATAAAAAGCGAACCAGGGCCGGAAGAAATCAAAGTATTCTTGTTGTAGTTTAGCCTCAACGTGGGGATATGTCTTGTGGAGGGCGTAGATGGCAATACCCGGCCCCCAATCCCAGCTATTCAGGTTCGCGCCGGAATTGAGGACGTTAGCTTTCTGGTCGGGCCGGTACATTGACAGCGTACGCCGAAAGACCGCCGCCAGCTTTTGGTCAGGTGTGGAAGGCATGCGTTTCCCTCTTTTTATGCCGATTACAAGCCGATAAATTTAGTCGGGTAGTCCAAAGTAGCTTTTTGGACGCTTCTTACAACTCTACCCTGGCCGCCTACATCTTACGTCAGGGTAATTATAAATGGTATCTGGAAAAAAACAATTGTCAGCTTCTTTAATTGGTGACTTTCCAGGCACAAATGTTATAATACATAGAAAATGAAAATGGAAAACAATTATGCCCGAAACTAAAAGCGACCTTTCCCAGGCTTTCGCAACCTGCTCACATATTTATAAAGACCCCGATAAAGCTCACTATTGCAGCTATATCCAGGTTCCGGGCTTGCTCGAAACTTTCTACCGGGGCGCGAAAACGACCGACGAATTTTTGCTTTGCTCGGCTATCTACGCCTATGTCCTGTGGTGGAACTTGCAGCAAAAAGAACTGGCCGCCTTGCTGCGCCTGGCCGAAGCCGGGAAACCTATTACGCCCGAACAATGTTACGATGCCCTGAAACGGGCCAACCGCTGCGTTGAGATTGACCGCATTATGCTGCAACAGGGCGTAATCGTGCGCTCCGAACTGCTGCGGCACAACGGCAATATTAACTTCCGCTTTGCCTCGGCGGATACGGCCCAGCTTGAGCTTTTCAGCCTGATGACCCGCCAGACCCACCAGTTGGAACAAAGCCTGGGCGCTTTCAAGTTGCAGGAAGGGTCGGACGAAGCGGCCAGCCAGCACCTTTTAAACTCTCTCAAAGACCTGACCCTGACTCATTCCGACAGCTTTAGCACTATCCAAC
The DNA here is from genome assembly GCA_043727245.1 of Chloroflexota bacterium. GTDB lineage: Bacteria > Chloroflexota > Chloroflexia > Chloroheliales > Chloroheliaceae > 54-19. The sequence continues at coordinate 2,445 of JAYSYV010000421.1, forward strand.
GCGATTTTAGCGACCTGCTCTGGGCTTTACACGAACACCCTGCCGCGAAGGTGGTTGAATTCGGGGAGGTCGTGCCGGTAGAGCCGCTTTTGTCCTTTGGCAAGGCCACGCTGGAAAAACATCATCCCCAGGCTTGCCGTGCCGATGCCCGGACCAACGATGAATTGACTTTTATTACGGCTCACCAGGCGTTTGAGGTCTGGTTCCCGGCGGTCATTCATTCTATCCAGGAAGCGACCCGCCTGCTGCAACTGCGCCCGGCCCAGACCTGGAAAGCCGAAGCCCTGGTCCGGCGCATCGCTGAAATTTTTAGCCTGTTCGGGCGCATGATTCATATTCCCCAGACCATGACCGCCTCCGACTATATTGAGTTCAGGGACCAGTTGCAGGCCGGAAGCGGGGTCGAAAGCTTCCAGTTCCGGGCGATTGAAATCAGCGCCGGGCTGCGCGATAAGCGTTACCACAAAATTATGGAACGCATGGAACTTTTAACCGAAGACCTGCGGATGCTGTGGGACACTCCTTCACTCAACGCCGCTTTTATGGAAACCCTGGCCGACCGGGGCATTTTCGCGGCTGAAGATGATGCTACCGGGAAAGCCAAAAAGATTGCCGAACTGCTGGTTCCGGCCTCTTTCGCTAATCCGAACGTGGACCTGACGGCCCTGGCCGAGTCGCTGGTCCGGTTTGAGCAAAACGTGGACCTGTGGCGCACCGACCATATCGCGATGGTGACGCGCATGATTGGGCGCAAGACCGGCACAGGGGCGGCCACTTACGCCCAACTGGCTAACCCGGCTGATCCGGAAAAAATGCACTTCGACAGTCTGCCCTACCTGCGAAATACGCTTACTTACCAGAAAATCTTTCCTGTCCTGTGGGATGCCCGCGATTACATGCACGAACGCGGCCGGTAGAAACAAACCTGAGAGATTCTAAACCATTCTGCTGACCACTGACCACTTTTTAGAAAGTTTTATGTTTAGCGACTATCACACGCATACTCTTTACAGTAATCACGGTTCCGGCCATCCCCGCGAGTTAGCGGCGGTGGCGGTCGAAAAAGGCTTGCTGGCCCTGGGCTTTAGCGAACATTTTCCTTTGCCCGAAAACGTGACCGAACCGACCGGCGGCAGCGCCAACATGCACTGGGACCAGATTGACCGCTATACCCAGGAAGTTCGCGAAGCCCAGGAAGAATTTGAAGGTAAAATCAAGATTCTGCTCGGTTACGAGGTGGATTATCTGCCGCTTTTCGATGACCAGATGCGGGCCAGCCTGGCAAAGTACCCGGCTGATTACTTTGTCGGCTCCATCCATATCGTAGACCGCTTTCGCTCCGACCACGAAAATTGGCTGGTTGATTGCAGCGAGGAGGTCTTCGCGGAAGGGGTGAATGAGTTCGGCAGCGCCCAGGCCGTCTACAGCCGCTATTATGAACTCATCCGCGATTTTGCCGGGAAATACAATCATCGGATTGTCGGCCACCTGGATATGATAAAGAAGTTCAATGTGAACAAACGCTATTTCGATACGGATAGCGAACACTATCTATCCCAGGTCGAAGCAACCCTGGACGTGCTGAAAGCGACCGGTAAGATTGTCGAGATTAATACAGCCGGGTTTTATAAGGATATAGGCGAGATTTATCCTTCGGACAAGATTTTGCAGATGATTCTTCACCGCCGCTTGCCAGTCTGCCTCAGTTCCGATGCCCACAAGCCGGAGCAGGTCGGGCGCGATTTCTCGACTACCTGGAAACGGCTGGTCAGAATGGGTTTCGAGGAAGTGACGGGTTTATAATGACAGGATTAAATTCAAGGTTTGAGTAACAACATGGTAAGCCGGGCCGGGGTGGTCCTGCTTTTTTTTACCCTTTTAAGCGGTTTGGCCGGGCCTATCCCACAGGCCCAGGCCGCACCGCTCAAGGATTACACCAGAGTTACTGAAAATGGGAAATATTTGCTGGTGATGCTGGCCCCGGACGGAACCGGCCAGCCAGACCCAGCCCTGCGCCAGAAATACAGCCAACCGGGCCTGTACCCCAATGATGGTTCCCTGGCCCCGGTCTGGACTACGGACTGGACAAGCTGGTATCAAAACCTGCCGGACAGCCAGCTTTATACAACCCTGGACGGCAAATACATGGTCAGGGTGGACCGGGCCACCGACCTGGCCCTGGCCTTTTACGTAACCGGCATCGAAGTAAAACGCTACGGTTTGTACGAACTGAGGCCGGACCTTCTAGTTCAGTCAGGCGAGCGGGTCTGGCAGAACAAAGCTAACCTTGACTCGGCTCAAAAGCGCTTCGTGGTCGAAACCGTTACCGGCGAGCGGCTTGAGTTCAACACGACCACCGGCCAGCGTCTGCCCGGCATCGGCAAACCCGACTCATTGGGCCTGGTGGTGGGCCTGGTAGCAATCGGGCTGTTTACCCTACCGATTGGCGTAATAGCCTTTATCGGGATCAAAAGGCAGCTTAAGCGGAAGGAGTCTGGCTGAACAGGTTGTTAAAGGCTTCGGCCAGGGTCGGGTGGGCGAAAATCGCGTCACGCAAAACCGTATAAGATAGGTGGCCCATCATCGCCATTTGCACGACCGCCATCATCTCGCCGCCTTCAATCCCCAGGATAGCCCCGCCCAGGATTTGACCACTTTCGGCATCCACCACCGCCTTCATCAGGCCGCGTGATTCATCGAGTTCCAGGGCGCGGGCGACATAGGTCATGGGCATTGTATAGACCTGGATGCTGCGGCCCTGTTCGCGGGCTTCCTTCTCGCTCAGACCCACCCGGCCCAGTTGCGGGTCAGTAAAGACGGTGTAAGGCAGGATGCGGTCCTGGGTACTGGCCTGGCGGCCATCCTGCAACATATTCTCCCGCACAATCCGAAAATCGTCATAAGAAATATGGGTGAAAGCCGGACCGCCCTTGATGTCGCCCAGGGCATACACGCCTGGCACATTGGTTTCCAGCCGGTCGTTGACTTTGATAAAATTATGCTTATCGGTTTCGATACCGGCTGCCGGGAGATTGAGAGTATCGCTATTAGGGGTGCGACCCGCCGCCTGGAGCAAATGGCTCCCAATTAGCTCATTTTCCCCGGACGGTCCGCGCACAGTCAGGCCGATCTGGCCTTCCCCGGCTGAACGGGCGCTGACCGCCGCCGTTTCGAGCCGGATTTCCAGGCCGTCTTCCTGCAAAATTTTGGCTATTTCTTCGGCAATATCAGAATCTTCTTTGGGTAAAAGCTGCTTGCCGCGCTGGACGATAGTCACTCGACTGCCCAACCGGCGAAATAACTGGCCGAATTCCAGGCCGATATAGCCGCCGCCTAATATCAGCAAATGCTCCGGCACATGGTCCAGTTCCATAATCGAGGTGGAGTCGAGCGTGGGCAAGTTTTCAAGGCCCGGCACAT
>JAYSYV010000422.1:0-1858 GCA_043727245.1 Chloroflexota bacterium
TTAAACCAGAGGCTTTACCGGCCAACTTCAGCCTGGCAAATTATGCCGAAATTACCCTGACCATCGAACAGTCCGACCAGTCTAACCCTAAACCAGCCGGACCCCGCGCTTTCTCCCTGGACCTGACCCAGCTCAAAAGCTAGATAGTTTATTAGCCTTTCCAATCAGGCCAATCTGATTTTAATAAAGTCAGCTCCCAGGTAGTCTAGCGCCACCAACGCGGAGGTAGTGGCTGGGGATTCAAAAGTCTTTTACGCTAAACACTAACCTTTATAAAATGTACGGGATGGCAAGGGTAGCTTCTACTCATTCAGCTTAGTAACATTCCGATCAGATGGCTATGAACTCCGTCTCTCATATCTTATTTTACTACTGGAATACTCAAGGCAGTTTGTAGGACGAGCTTTTTTGTGGTTAAATGCTGTTCTGTAAACCGTCCAAACAATTTAGCTTAAACCTGAAAAGAAATGAATTGAACCAGCCTCAAAAAATCGCTTATCTCGGCCCGGCTGCTACCTACAGCCACGAAGCCGCCCTTAAACAATTCGGGCCAGCGGCGGAATTCCTCCCCATGCGGTCTATCCCGGATGTCTTTTTCGCCACGGCCCACCGCGAGGTTGATTTCGGCATCGTGCCGGTCGAAAACTCGCTCGAAGGTTCGGTAACTTATACCCTGGATATGTTCGCCCGGCCAGATGCGGAACTAGCCAACCTGACCATTTCAGCCGAATTATATTTGCCGATTGTTACCAACCTGCTGGTCGGACCCAACGGACCGCAAAGCCTGGCCGAGGTTGAACTGGTCTATTCCCATCCTCAACCGCTGGCCCAATCACGGGTCTGGTTGCAGCAAAACCTGCCGCATGTGACCTTCCAGGAAGCCAGCAGCACCGCCAGGGCTGCCGAACTGGCTCTCGAAAATCCCAGGGCCGGGGCGATTTCCAACCGCCAGACGGCAGAGCAATACGGCCTGCGGATTATGGCTCCGGCCATCCAGGATGCCGACTTTAACCAGACCCGCTTTTTGATAATCGGCTACCAACCTTACGAAGCGGTCGCTGGTCAGACCGGACGAGCTACCACCGCCATTATGCTTTCGATCAAAGACCGGATGGGGGCGCTCCACGCCATTACCTCGATTTTTGTAAAGTACGGCCTGAACATGAACCGGATTGAAAGCCGCCCCAGCAAACAAAAAGCCTGGGATTACTTCTTCTTTATTGACTTTAACGGCTATCCTTCTGAGCCAAATGTAGCTGCCGCCCTCGAAGAACTTAACGATGAAACAAGCTGGGTTAAAGTCCTGGGCAGTTGGTTGCGCGAATTCTAAAAAGCCTTTATCCGTAGAGCTAGCTCTACGGATAAAGGCTTTTTAGATTTAATAGGGTCTGAACGCTTTATTTTGTAGCCCGGTTAGCTATGACCTGCGCGGCGGTAAGCATCCGCCAACCGGAAAGGTCTTCCAGTTCGGCCAGGTAATCGGTCTGAATGGTGGAACCCATGACGTTGGAAACCTCACCGTTAAGGGGGCTGCGGCTGCCGTAAGTACGGTCTTTAACCAGTTTGTTGGGGCCAATCGGGTCCATATAGCGGTTTTGAGGATAAGTCGTCAGACCGGCCCGGTTGCCGTAAATCCGGCGAATCTCGTGGTCGTAAGCGCCGCCATCGGCCAGAAAGTCTTCCAGCAATTTGGCCGTTTCTTCTTCCCAGGCCCGGCCCTGGTCGCTAGGAATGTGGACCGTCAGCAGGGTGTCGCCCTTCCGAAGACATTCGGCATAATAAAAGCCGTCTTCCTCGGTAATATCGGCCCCAAAAGTGGCCTGTTTAAAGAGGATAACCGGGGCTTGTTCCAGGGTAT
>JAYSYV010000423.1:0-1856 GCA_043727245.1 Chloroflexota bacterium
TTATTTCAACGTTGCTTAAAAGTGAGTTACTGAGAAAGACTAATTCACTGGCTAATGAATAATTTATTTCGTGCTTAAATCGTAAAGATAGATTATTGAACCGGGAGTTTCCACGGTATCCAGCTTTCGGCCAATTGAATCGAGGTAATATTTAAAGAAAGTTTCTTCGTTATTTATCACGTGAGAAATCACGACCCAGACTCTAGACCGTCCGCGCAATTTATCCAGGTCGCGGGCATATTGTCCCCAATCCTCTCGTGAGAAAATTCCTTCAACGCAGCAATCTTTCGCCAGGCCCAATTCCTCCCGATAATAGCGAAAAGCGGTCCCGCCCCCATAATAGACATAAAGCAGATCGCCCAGCAAATAATTAGTCTGGTAGTAAGTCAGCACCGGGCGGATTTCCTCCTTCGTGCGCGGTACACCGACCGCCTGAAGGGTTCCCGCGACTGGCAGGCAAAACAGTAAAACCACCAGCACCAGGCCGATAACCGGGGCCGGTTGCCGGGTTACTTCGCGTATCCAGGCCACTCCTTCCGCGATTATCAAATACAGAGCGGGCAGTAAGAACAGCAGCAATCTACCGTCAAAGGAATATTTGTGAATGCCGGAAGCCAGCAGGGTATACAGCACAGGCAGCATTAGCGCCCACAAATAAAAGGAATTGCTTTTGAAATAACAGATGCCTCCCACCAGGAAGCAAAAAGCTCCCAGACCCGCCAGACCGAGGGAGGCCGGGTACTCGAAAGTAAAGAAAAAGTTAGTTGCCAGCCAGGTCAGGTTCGCCGGAGTTAACGGGGGTAGCGGCATGAAGAAAACTTCGTGAAACTGAAGCAAACCCGGATTAGCGGTCGCGGCCTGGAGCGAAACAAAGTAGAAAATTACAAAGCTGATAGCCCAGAGTGTAAAGGGTAGAAAAAGCCAGCCCAGCGTTTTCCAGGTTCTTATTACCAGGCTTTTAACCAGCAAAACCGTACCGATTCCGGCCAGGATAAATAGGGCCGGGTGTGAAAACCAGATTAAAACGGCCCCGGTCAGCCCGATAACCAGTCCCTTTACCGGCGTGAGAGGCTTCGTAAGCGGAAAAAATACCGTCAGGTACAGCAGCAGGGCTACCGTTACGTCCCCGCCATATTGTTTAAGTTCGGAAGAATAGTAGATTAAACTATCTGCCACGGCGAAAAGGCCCAGCGCCACCGGGACAGCGCCAGGCCGGACGAACCGGCGGGCGGTCAGGAAAAAAAGGGGCAAAGAGGCCAGGCCGCAGAGCAGTGGTATCAGCCGTAAAGTGTACTCATTGTAGCCAAAAGTTAAAGCCGCTAATTTTACCAGCACCAGGAATCCGATAGGGGCGGCCTGGTCGTAGTTGAGCGGTTCAAAAAGTTGCGAGATAGAACGTTCACGGATAATCAGGGCGAGCGATGCCTCATCTATCCACAGCGAGCGGTTAAATAAGTACTGGGCCAGCCTGAACAGGCTTCCCAGGATAATAATCGTTGTTGGCAACCGGTCCGGCGCAACCAGCAGCCTCAAGCTCTGGATTAACCGCCGACCGGGCCTGTTCAGGCGTTTGGGCGGGCTTTGGGTGAGCATACTTATCGAGCGCTTTCTGAAAGTAGAGGGTTCTGATCAGGTGCTGAACTTACCTGACAGGTAAGTGGCGGTCAGGTGGAGTTATTTACCGGTTAACTTTTTATGATATGGGAAATATATTTGATGCAAGGGTTTGTGTCAATAAACCTTTGGTACTAGCGAGGTAAAAGGTTTAACCGGTTGCGGTTTGCAGCTCAAAAGGAGTAAACTTAACAATCGTTTTGTTAGCTGCTTAGAAGGGGAAACATTATTGAAAGTAACCC
>JAYSYV010000424.1:0-1853 GCA_043727245.1 Chloroflexota bacterium
ATACTGCAATTAACCCGGCTTCGTGGGTAGTAATCCGAATATCATAAATGCCTAAAGTGGGATTGAGGGAGATTTCGGTGGCCGTAGCAGTCAAAAGGCCGCTTGAAACGGCCTTCATGTAAGAAATATTGGCGTTGATGGAAACAGCCACAATCCCGTGAGAATTGGAGGCCGCTTCAAGGGCAACATCGGCCAGGGCAAAAAGGACCGCCCCATGGACCGTTTTATGGATATTCAGGTGATAATCAGCCACTTCCAGCCGGGCGACAGCCTTGCCATTGGCGGCTTCGACCAGTTCTATACCCAGGTGGCGCGAGAAATTATCACCTTTTAGAAATTGCTCTAAATCCGCCACCCCTTGCTCCCGATTAGAATAAGCGGCAACAGTTTAGTTCTGGCTCATGCGCTGCTGGCAATCGGGGCAGTAGCCGTAAAAGGTTACTTCGTTATAGGCAATCTTGAAGCCTCTTTGATCGTCCAGCGGAACAGATAATAGAGGAAAGCTGGTCGAAACGTCTTCCAGACGACCGCATTGTATCGCGCGGCCCTTTTCGTTCCGGCGCGTCCCGATGCACATCAAATGGCTGTGCTGGTCGGTCCGGGGGTCAAAGCGGCTTTGTTCGCCGTCGTGCCTTAATTCGAGCAGTATACCTAATTTAACCAGTTCATTTAAAGTTTTATAGACGGTAGCGACCGAAATATCCGGTATAATATCTTTTACTTCGCGATAAATATCGTCAGCGGTAGGGTGAGTGGTTTTACCTTCTAATGCTTTGAAAATTAAGCGGCGCTGCGGGGTTATTTTCATTGGATTGCCCCCGGTTGTCTCGCATACCCGTATTCTGGCTATAACCTCTTCAGCCGTAAACATTTTTAAATTCCCTTCTTGCTGCAACATCTTATATACATTTATTATTTAATAATCATTCTTAATTTTACCATATATGTCAACTAATGTCACTAAATTTAAGTTGCAACCCATCTTAAAGGAGGTTATACTTAGCTGGGCGTGGAACGTTGAACGTAAAACGTTGAACGCAGCCAGACAATAACTGTAAGAATAAATAATAAGCGTAAAAAATGGGAAACGTCATCGGGTAGCTAAATAGCGATTGTTTCACCAGCAAAAGTGATTTTTAACGTTCAGCGTTTAACGCAATTTAGGACAGGCAGAGGAAAATGATGATAAAAGATGCGGTCAGTGGAATTGTAGAGCGGGCGCTGCAAGCAAAGGACTCCCTGGCGGCAGTTGACCCCGAAATTTTCCAGGTAATTAAGCAAGAAGAAGGTCGTCAGCACGATAAGATTGAGCTTATTGCCAGCGAGAACTTTGTCAGTAAGGCCGTCCTGGAAGCCCAGGGCAGCGTCCTGACCAACAAATATGCCGAGGGTCTGCCGGGCAAGCGTTATTATGGCGGCTGCGAGTATGTTGATATTGCCGAAAACCTGGCAATTGCCAGGGCTAAAGAAATTTTTGGCGCTCAGTTCGCGAACGTCCAGCCCCACAGTGGCGCTCAGGCCAACATGGCCGTTTATTTCGCCCTGCTCAACCCTGGCGATACGGTCCTGGGAATGAACCTGGCTCATGGCGGGCATCTTACCCACGGCTCACCGGTCAATTTCAGTGGCCGCTTCTTCAATATTGTGCCTTATGGTGTCACCAAAGATACCGAAATAATTGACTACGACGAGGTGGAGCGGTTGGCGCTTGAGCATAAACCCAGGGCGATTATTGCCGGGGCCAGCGCTTACTCGCGCACCTTGCATTTCGACCGTTTCCGCGAGATTGCCGATAAAGTCGGGGCTTACCTGATCGTGGATATGGCTCATATTGCCGGGTTAGTGGCCGCCGG
>JAYSYV010000425.1:0-5849 GCA_043727245.1 Chloroflexota bacterium
GAGGCCAAATCTTTATTAGCCAGTGTCCAGAAAAAGCTGGTTAGTGAACAAGTTACGAATTATCTTTCCCAGAAGAGCAACTGCCCGCAGTGCCACAAGGCTTACCAGCACAAAGGCCAACATAAGATTTCTTTTAGCACTTTATTTGGCAAATTGAAGCTGGACAGCCCGCGCTTCTATAGATGTGAATGTCAGGGTGAACATGAACCGGAAGGCCGCCCCGAAAAGGATAGGAAAAGGACAAGTTTTAGTCCTTTGGCCGACTTATTACCGGAACATACGGCTCCGGAATTTACTTATCTGCAAACCAAATGGGCTGCCCTGATGAGTTACGGTTTAACCTCCCAAATCTTAAAAGAAGTGCTGCCTCTCGATAAGCCCATCAGCACCTCGGTTTTATCGAAGAAAGTAAAGCAGGTAGCCTTAAGGTCAGACAGCGAACTGGGTGAGGAGAGGCCAATTTTCATCGAAGGTTGCCAGGCTGAATGGGAGGCTTTACCGCCACCGGCCCCGCCGCTTACTGTAGGAGTGGATGGCGGGTATGTGCGTGGCCGGGAAGGCAAGGATCGTAGGTTTGGCAATTTTGAGGTGATTGTCGGCAAAAGTATGCCGGCCCCAGGCCAGGGGCCAAATAAGCGGTTTGGTTATGTGAGTTGTTATGATACTAAACCCAAAAGACGGTTGTTTGACCTTTTGAAAAGTCAGGGGATGCAGTTCAACCAGCAGGTAACCTTTCTTTCAGATGGCGGTGACACCGTGAGAGATTTGCAACTTTATCTCAATCCTCAAGATGAGCAAATTTTGGATTGGTTTCATGTCGCCCTGCGTCTGACAGTCCTTTCTCAATTTGTAAAAGGGTTGCCCAGCCTCCCCGAACCACTCGTTAAAGGCAAAGGGAAGGGGAAAAAGGTTGTTAAAGAATACCAGGAAGACGACCTGCCTAATCCAAAGCCGGAGGAAATTACAAAAAAGTTAGAACAGGTAAAATGGTATTTATGGCATGGGAATACTTACAATGCCTTGCAAAAACTAGATGACCTGGAGTTTGACCTCGAACCTGTGGAAGAAAAAGGGGTGGTTTTCAATAAACTCTACCTCAAAGTAGTCGAATTCAAAGGTTACATTAAGGCTAACCAGCAATATATTGTCAATTACGGCGACCGCTACCGTAATGATGAAACCATATCCTCGTCCTTTGTGGAATCAACAGTGAACGAAGTAATCAGCAAACGGTTCGTCAAACGCCAGCAGATGCGCTGGACCAAAGCGGGAGCACACCAGTTGCTCCAGGTCAGAATACTGGTTTTGAACAAGGAATTGAGAACGACCTTCGGTCGTTGGTATCCTGGAATGAAAGTGGAAGACGTCAAAGAAGAGCAAAAAGCAGTGGCTTAATTCCCGTTGTAAACCGGATCTGGCCCCCGGAAAAGAATGCTCTCGATGCGCTTAGAGGTTATTTTCTTAATAATTGAGTACAATTGAGTTCAAATAGTAATTTTCAAAGCAATTTATTATTGCGATTAGGAGATTATTGCTAAGTTCAAATAGAGTATTGGGATGGGATAAATTTTCTAATCAACTATTTTAGTCCGAAAGCTGTTATAAGCCCAATTAAAATGCTGTTATAATTCAAATAGGATATTTCCAACAATGTAGAAAGTGGTGTCAAGTTTAATCTTCCCCTATTTTCTCACCTTTACCCAAACCATTTTCCAATACCAACGCTTCTAGAGAAGAAGAACGGGTGTAACTTAGTTTGCAACATTATTTAGGACATTTACCCGGTAATGACCCCTTATATCATTACTTGAAGGCTGATATTTTACCCCAACTCGGCTATTGGGCCAGGCCCGCCCAGTTTCGTGTCTTTGGGATGAGTAGTAAACAAAACGTTTTTTTGTATGAGGAGAAGCACAGTGGCATCAAAGTAGTTGCCAAGTTTTTTGGCAAACCATATCAAACAGGTTCGGATGAAACTAATCGCCATCTTCAAAAAGAATTTAATAACCTGAACTTACTACGGTGTTATGGATTGGTGGGGTATCCTCATTTAGTGGTACGACCACTTGGGAGCAATGAGTGGCTGAGCAGTGTTTTGGTTGAAGAATATGTGGGAGGAAATCTCTTAGGTTCCATTATCCATGCTGCAATCTACCATGGTCAAAGGTCTGAACTTTTCGCTAAGCTCACTGCCCTGGCTTACTTTCTGGCTACCCTTCACAATCGTACCGCCAATGGTTTGGGTGTCAATTTCGAGGAGGACAGCAACTACCTCAGCCACTTAATTAAGCAGCTTCAAAGCAATTACATCATCAGCCAGCACCAGGCAAATGATATATACTACTTGCGCGACCGCTGGCGGGACCAACCACGTATGTGGGAAGACCAACAAGTGCTGGTACATGGCGATGCAACCCCAGCTAATTTCCTCTTTGGAGAAGGGTTACAAGTCATTGCCATTGACCTGGAACGTGCAAAGTGGGCCGATCGGGTTTTCGACGTTGGACGCATTTGTGGTGAACTACAATATGCCTTCATCCAGAGTAGCGGCAATAAATACGAAGCTGAGCCATTTATCGGGCATTTCTTATGGGAGTATGCCTGTCATTTTCCAAACCGAGAGCAGGCTTTTGCATCCATCAAAGGACGAGTACCATTTCAAATGGCTCTTACCCTCTTGCGTATCGCACGCAATAACTGGGTAAGTCCCCAGCTAAAGGGTCAGCTAGTAGCAGAGGCCCGCATAACTTTAAGGACGTTTTAAGTGTTGGACTTACAGGCTTTGCTTTTCGATGTGAACGGTACATTAATCGATATTGAAACCGACGAGGACCGGGAGGAAATTTACCGGGCCATTAGTAATTTTTTGAGCTATCATGGTATCAATCTGCCCTGGCGGGAAGCCCGTACGCAGTATTATAAAGTGATGAAAAAGCAGTTGCAGTCCAGCCCGCAAACCCATCCCGAATATGACGTAGTAGAAGTGTGGAGTGAAATCCTGGGCCTTTATCAAAGCCCTACTCAAATTCCTCTCCGATTTGAGAAACCCAGCCAGTTGCCCTTGATTGTAGCGGAGTTACAAAGGGGTATTTCGCGCATCCGGTTTCAATTGTATCCACAAGTCAAAGAGGTACTTGAACAATTGAGTCGACACTACCGGCTAGGAATAGTCAGTGATGGTCAAAGTGCTTATGCCACCGCAGAATTGCAGGCCCTCGGATTGGGAAATTACTTCACCTCGATAGTGGTGTCAGGGGACTTTGGTTACCGTAAACCTGACCCACGTTTGTTCAAAAAGGCTCTAGAGGTAATGAAGGTATCGCCAGAACAGACAATTTACACAGGGAATGATATGTACCGGGATGTTTTTGGAGCGAAGCAGGTTGGAATTAAAACAGTTTTCTTCCAGACGCAATTTGGGACTAAGCACTACCCTAATGTAGAAGCTGATTACATTATTTACCATTTTGCTCAACTTTTGGACGCGGTAAAATTCTTAAAAGAAGCCCTTCCGTAAGGTTTTGTCAGAATTGGGACGTCGTAATAAGATTTTGCAGGGATAACCCAACAAACCCTGGTTGAACTATGCCCTGTGTCGCTACCTTAGACATCCTGGGTTATAATTAAATTCATCTAAAGTTTTAGTGATCTTTAACCAGGAGTATAAGCTTTGTTTGGTTTACGCTTAACCCCTATCAAAACCTTCCTTAAAAGTACGGCTCAGAAAATTCAGGCGAGCTTTGTTCGCTGGACTACACCCCTTAAAGCTGTCCCGATGGTTAATAACCTGCCCGATTTTGGTAGAAGTAAGCCTGCGCTAATAGCCGAAAATGCCTTCTTGCGCCAGCAACTCCTCGTCCTAAACCGTCAGGTAACCAAACCACAATTTACACCGCTAGACCGTATAATCCTGGTCTTTTTAGCCAATTTGGTTAAAGGCTGGCAACAAACCCTACTAATTCTCCAACCCAATACCCTCCTTCGCTGGCATTGCCAGGGTTTTAAGCTCTTCTGGAAGTTTAAGTCCACTCGTAAAAATACCCACAGACAACCAAGAATTAATCAGGAGACTATCGCGCTGATTAAAAAGATGGCTCAGGAAAATAAACTATGGGGTGCCGAACGAATTCGAGGAGAACTGCTTAAGCTTAACATCAAAGTTGCCAAACGAACCATTCAGAAATATATGCGCCAGGTGCGTAATTCTCCCGCTCCCACCTGGCAGAATTGGCATACTTTCCTCAAAAATCACTCTAAAGAAATCTGGGCCTGCGACTTTTTGCCAGTAACTAACCTTTTCTTCAAGCAACTTTACGCCTTCTTTATCGTAGAACTGGGTTCTCGAAGGGTAGTACATGTCGGGGTAACCTATAATCCAACTCAAGAATGGGTCGCTCAACAACTCAAAGAGGCTACCCCTTTTGATCAAAAACCTAAGTACCTCATTCGTGACCGTGATAGCAAGTTCGGTCATCAATTTGATGCTGTGGCTAAATCTTCTAAAATCGAAATCCTCAAGACAGCTTATCGCACCCCCAAAATGAATGGGATTTGCGAAAGATTTCTTGGAAGTGTTAGGCGAGAATGCCTTGATCATTTATTCATTCTCAGTGAGCGTCAACTATTGGGTGTATTAAAAGAGTATGTCACTTATTTTAATAAGTCACGACCCCATCAAGGTATAAGACAAGCTATTCCAGGCCAAATATCGGCACCTCTTCAATCAAACCCAGATAAAGATGTTAAAAGACAACCAATTGGAGCGGGCAAAATTATTGCAATGCCTATTCCAGGCGGTTTGCATTATCATTATGCTCAGGCTGCTTAATCTTAATAAGAAAGCGCTATAAGGGAAAAGTCATGTCAAACCAATCAGTACTTATTGATTTACCCGAGAATATTTATAACAAATATAAGCATCGTGCAGAGCAAATGCAGCGGAGCGTAGAGGCTGAAATAGTCGAGAGCATAAGCAAAGCTGTGCCTACTAATGATGACGAACTATCAGCCGAACTTCAAGACCTGGTTATACAGCTTGGTTTTCTAGATGATAAAGCTTTAGTGCGTGTCGCTCGTAGCAACCAATCCAAAAAGGAAGCATCAAGAATCGAAACTTTGCATTTGAAACGTCAAAGTGAGGGGCTTGATGATTCTGAGAGCAAAGAGTTAGCCGGTTTAATGAAAAAATTTGACCGTTGGTTTGTGTTACGAAATGAAGCGCTTGGCCTACTCCTGGAAAGAGGCCAGGATGTCTCGGAATATGCTCGGAGAAAATGAGCAAAAAATACATTCGCAAAGCTTTACGTGAATTGGTAACCGAGCGGGCAGGCAATTGTTGTGAATATTGCCAGACCCAGGGTGATCCAACCGCCATGCCAATGGAAATTGACCATATTATTCCACTGGCAATGCAAGGTATGAGCGAAGCAGGGGGAATGCAAAGTCAGGCTAAGCAAAATGTTTAAGCAAAGCGCGGGTAAAAGCGAAGCCCCACTCTCGCCGGGCTTTCGCCACATTTTCTTGACCAGCTAAACGTAAAGTGCTTATGACAATATTGTTTAGGATTGCCAGTGCTTGCGGTGCGCCCCCTCGCCGTACCTGGCAATGATCTTCATTAAACGTAACATCCCTTACCCAGTGTAAAGAGTTCTCAATGCCCCATTCTTCCCGTGCGATTTGCATCAATCGCTGTGGCCCAGCTACATCGCCAGGCAAACTGGTGATGCCATAGCGTACCTCGCTTTTGACTTCATCACTGCCCTTATCCAGCCACTCCCGCTCTAACTTGAATACTTGCGAGAGATGCGGCCAATAACTGTAAGGGGCTAACTCGCTACTAACCCAGATAG